>NZ_LOSQ01000003.1:9808-129022 GCF_001595485.1 Micrococcus sp. CH7 | reverse complement strand
GGTGGTGTAGGAACTTCCATCCTGCCGGGCGGGGCCCGCTCGTCTCATCTCAGCCCGTACCCCGTGGCAAGAACCTCATGACCCACAACAGCTAGGCTGGCGCACGTGATCGACGTCAAGGACCTCATCGAGCAGCCCGAGAAGTACCGCGCCTCCCAGGAGGCCCGCGGGGAGGACGCGTCCCTCGTGGACCGCGTGGTCGAGGCAGACGCGGCCCGCCGCTCGTCCATCGCGGGCTTCGAGCAGCTGCGCGCGGAGCAGAAGGCCTTCGGCAAGCGTGTCGCCCAGGCGAAGGGCGAGGAGAAGCAGGCCCTGCTGGCCGAGGTGAAGGACCTGGCCGCGCGCGTGAAGGAGGCCGAGTCGGCCGCCGGCGCCGCCGAGGCCCGCCTCGCGGAGCTGCAGCGCGCCTTCCCGAACCTGATCGTCGACGGCGTCCCGGCCGGCGGCGAGGACGACTTCGTGGTCCTCAAGGAGGTCGGCACCCCGCGCGACTTCGCCGCCGAGGGCTTCGAGCCGCGCGACCACCTCGAGCTCGGCGAGCTGCTCGGGGCGATCGACATGGAGCGCGGCGCGAAGGTGTCCGGCGCCCGGTTCAGCTTCCTCAAGGGCGTGGGCGCGCGTCTCGAGCTCGCCCTGATGCAGCTGGGCCTGGACCTGGCCCTGGAGAACGGCTTCGTGCCGGTCATCCCGCCCACCCTGGTGCGCCCGGAGACCATGCAGGGCACCGGCTTCGACGTCGAGCATGACGACGAGATCTACCGCCTGGAGCGCGACGACCTGTATCTCGTGGGCACCTCCGAGGTGGCCCTGGCCGGCTACCACGCGGACGAGATCATGGACGTGAGCGCCCCCGTCCGGTACGCCGGCTGGTCCACGTGCTACCGGCGTGAGGCGGGCTCGGCGGGCAAGGACACCCGCGGCATCATCCGCGTGCACCAGTTCAACAAGCTGGAGATGTTCATCTACGCCGCACAGGAGGACGCGGAGGCGGAGCACGAGCGCCTGCTGGCGTGGGAGGAGCGGATGCTGGGCGCCATCGAGGTGCCGTACCGCGTGATCGACATCGCCGCCGGCGACCTCGGCCTCTCCGCCGCCCGCAAGTTCGACTGCGAGGCATGGGTCCCCACGCAGGGCACCTATCGCGAGCTGACGTCCACCTCGAACTGCACCACGTTCCAGGCCCGCCGCCTCAACATCCGCGAGCGGGTCCGCACGGAGGACGGCTCCAAGGGCGGCACCCGCATGGTGGCCACGCTCAACGGCACCCTGGCCACCACCCGCTGGATCGTGGCGATCCTGGAGAACCACCAGAACGCGGACGGCTCGGTCACCGTGCCCGCCGCGCTGCGCCCCTACCTCGGCGGGATGGAGCGCTTCGAGCTGGTCTGAGCGGACGACGTCGTCCCCCGGCGGCGTCGGCCGCCTCGCCCGCCTGCCCCGCGGCGCCCCTGCGGCGCCCCCGCCGTTCACCCGCGCGTCGCCGTCGTGTCCGGGCCGTGTGGTTGGGTGGGGGTCATGACGAAGAAGCTCGTGTGCCTGGACGTGGACGGAACGATCGTGGACCATGACGGCCATCTGCATGAGCCCGTGCGCGCGGCCGTGCGGGCCGTGCTGGACGCCGGGCACCACGTGGTCATCGCGACGGGCCGCTCCCGCGCGGCCACCCTGCCCGTGGCCCGCTCCCTGGGGATCGGCGCCGGCTTCATGGTGTGCTCCAACGGCGGTGTCACGCTGCGCCTGGACCCCGAGCTGGAGGAGGGCTACGAGGTCACGGACCTGCGCACCTTCGACCCGCGCTCGGTCCTGACCCAGCTGCGCCACCGCCTGCCCAGCGCCAAGTACGCGCTCGAGCTGCCGGACGGCACCTTCCGCTCCACCGAGCGGTTCCAGGACATGTCCTTCGGCGTGGCCGCGGAGGGCGTCACGTTCGAGGAGCTCATGGACACCACGGCCGTGCGCCTCGTGGTGTTCTCCACGGACTCCTCCGCCGAGGAGTTCGGCCGTGCGGTGGAGGGCATCGGTCTGTCCGGCGTGACCTACTCCGTGGGCTGGACGGCGTGGCTCGATGTCGCCGCGGCGGGCGTGACCAAGGCGTCCGGGCTCGAGGCGCTGCGCACCGTGCTGAAGGTGGCCCCCGAGGACACCGTGGCCGTGGGCGACGGCCGCAACGACATCGAGATGCTGCGCTGGGCCGGCCGCGGCGTGGCCATGGGCCAGGCCGTGGAGGAGGTCGTGGCCGCCGCGGACGAGGTCACCGGGCACGTGGACGAGCACGGGCTCGCCACGGTGCTGCGCTCGCTCCTCGAGGAGCCGGCCGCGGTCTGAGCGGCGCGACCGGCCCGGGCCGCCGGGTCAGCCCCCCGCCAGCGTGAGCAGGCGCGCGGCGGCGGGGCGGCAGGCGTGCTCCTCGTTCCAGTAGGAGCGCTGCACCGCCTGTGAGACCGCCTGCGCCGTGATCCCGAGCGCGGCGGCCGCCGGCTTCTGCTGGCCGCGCACCCCGGGCACCAGCAGGTCCAGCACCGCCCACTCGGCGTCGGTCCGGGACCACACGAGCTGCCCGACGAGTCGCAGCACGGCCTCGGCCTCGGCGGCCGCCTCCTCGTCCCGGCCGCGCACGGCCAACGGGATCCGCGCGGTGGACACGGCCGCCGCCTCCACGGCCCGCCGCGCCGCCGCGAGACCGGGCCCGCCGGCGTCGTGCAGGTCCCCGGAGGCGGGCGCGCCCGCCGCACCGTCCGCGTGCGTCACCGTCCCGACGCCGACCCCCACGTTCCAGCGGCGCTGCCGCAGGGCGCGCAGCGCCACGTCCACGGCGACGCGCGGGTCCTCGACGGCGCCGATCAGCTCGTCGCCCACGGCGCGCTGGAACGGGAGCACGACGGCGTCGCCGAGCCCCGGCACGTCCTGGAGGGCGCGCAGGAACGTGTCCACGCGGTCGCCGGCGTCGAGGGTGTCCCGCTGGTTGATGGTGAGCACGAACATGGTCGTCGATTCTGCCAGCCCGCAGACGACGCCGGCCGCCCACCCCGAGGGGTGAGCGGCCGGCGTCGCGCGTGGGCGGTGCGGGGGTCAGCGGCCCTGGGGCTCGTCGGTCTCCTCGCCCTCCTCGGTGGCCGGCTGCGCCTCCTCGGTGTCCACCTCGCGGCCCTGGGGCTCGTCGGTCGGGGACTCCTCGCCCTCGGCGTTGAAGCGCTGGATGGAGGCCTCGAGCTCGGCCTCGGCCGCCGCGCGGCCCTCCCAGCCCTCGGCCTTGACCCACTTGCCCGGCTCCAGGTCCTTGTAGCGGGTGAAGAAGTGCTCGATCTCCTGCTTGAGGGACTCCTCCACGTGCTCGAGCTCGGTGATGTGGTCGTAGCGCTTGTCCGCCGGGACGCACAGCAGCTTGGCGTCGCCGCCGCCGTCGTCGGTCATGTTGAACACGCCGATCGGGCGGGCCTCGACGACGCAGCCCGGCACCAGGTCGAAGCCCGGCAGGTACACGAGGGCGTCCAGCGGGTCGCCGTCCTCGCCGAGGGTGTTCTCGAAGTAGCCGTAGTGCGTGGGGTACTGCATGGAGGTGAAGAGCACGCGGTCCAGGCGCAGGCGGCCGGTCTCGTGGTCGAACTCGTACTTCACGCGGGAGCCCGCGGGGATCTCGATGGTGACGTCGTGCGCCATGACTCTCCTTCGCACAGAGGGTGGGGTGTCCGGGCGGCGCGGCGCCGCCCGGCGGTGCTGCCGTCAGCCTACCGGGGGCGTCCGTCATGATGGACGCATGGGACAGGTGGACACGGGGCGCGCTGGGCGTCGGGATCGACGCACGGAACACCGCCGGAGCCGCTCGCTCCCCGCCGTCCTCCTGGCCGCGCTCACGGCCGCCCTGGTCGCCTGCGGGCCCGTGACCGCACCGACGGCCCCGTCGAGCGCGCCCGCCTCGTCGACGACCGCCGAGCCGACGTCGTCGTCCCCGTCCGCCGGCCCCACCGCGGCCCAGGTGGCGGCCGCCGTCGAGCCGGGGCTGGAGACGTCCCCGGGCACGGTCTCCGCCGAGTTCCGCGACCTGGCCACCGGCGAGGTGCTCTACGCGCGGGACGCGGACGAGCCCGTGGCCCCCGCGTCCTCGCTCAAGGTGCTCGCCGCCGCGGCCATCGTCTCCGCCCTGGGTCCTGAGACGACCCTGCAGACCACCGTGGTGGCCCAGCCCACCGCGGACGGCGCGGCCACCGAGCTGGTGCTCGTGGGCGGCGGCGACGTGCTGCTGGGCACGGGCGCCTCGGACTCGAAACACGTCTCCGGCCGCGCGGGCCTGCGCACCCTCGCGGAGCGGACCGTGGCCGGACTCGTCGAGGACGGCGTCACCGGGCAGGTGGTGGTCAGCACGGACCTGCGGCTCTTCACCGACCGCAAGGCCCTGAACCCGCGCTGGACGCCGGACATCCCGGAGAGCGGCAACGTCGCGCCGGTGCAGCCGCTGGCCACCTACGGCGGTCGCGAGGCCCCCGGCACCGGGGAGGACCGCATCGAGGCCCCGGCGCAGTTCGCCGCGCTCACCTTCCAGGCCGCCCTCGACGACGCGGTGGCCGCCTCCGGTGCCGACCTCGAGGTGGGTCTGCGGGACACGATCCCGGCCACCGAGGTGCCGCGCGCCACGGTCCTCGCCGCCGCCCCCGTCGCGGCCGTGGAGTCCGCGCCCGTGGGGGAGCAGGTCGCGTACCTGCTGGCCCACTCGGAGAACCAGGTGGTCGAGGCCCTGGCCCACGCGGCCGCGCCCGCCGCCGACCTGCCCGCCACCCACGAGGGTGCCGCGCAGCTGCTGACGGCCACCGCCGAGGACCTCGGCGTGGACACCGCCGGGATGGCGCTCGTGGACTCCTCCGGACTCTCCCCGGACAACCGGGTCAGCGCGGGCCAGCTGGCCGGCGTCGTGGCCGGGGTGGCCCGCACGCCCGCCCTGGGCACCGTGCTGGAGGGCCTGCCGCGGCCCGGCGAGGACTCCACCCTGGGCGACCGGTTCCCGGATGCCCCCGCGCGGCAGGCCGTGGCCGCGAAGACCGGCACGCTCGACCAGACGGTCTCCCTCACCGGCACCGTCACCACGACGTCCGGGCGGGTCCTCGCGTTCAGCATCATCTGCTCGGATCTGCAGTGGAAGTTGGAGCCCGCGCGCGCGGCGGTCGATGAGGCCGTCAGCGCCGTCGCCGGGCTCTGATCCGAGGTCCGGGCCCTGTGATCTGATGGAGCCCATGAGCGACCACCACGCGACCGACCGCCCTCGCGCCGCGGACGCCGAGCCGGGCGCCCCCGCCGAGCCGGCCCCCGCCGTCGCCCACCCGGTGGACTGGGCCTTCGCGGCACGGACCGCACGGTCCCTCGCCGCCGCCGGCCCCCGGTTCACGCCGCGGGAGGCGACGCGCGAGGCGGAGGGCCTGCGCGCCGCCGCGGAGGCCGCCGTGCCGCACGTCCACCGCCTGACCGGGCTCGAGGCGGCCCGGGACCTGCGCGACTCGCAGGTGCTCGTGGTGGACCGCCCCACCTGGTCGCGCGCCGCCACGCAGTCCTTCGCCACCCTGCTGGACCCCACGTTCGCGCACCTGCGGGACACCCGGCCCCGCGAGCACGCCGCCGCCACCACCCGCGTCACCCGGCACGCCACCGCCCTGGAGATGGGAGGGATCCTCGCGTGGATGTCCGGGAAGATCCTCGGCCAGTACGACCCGTTCATCGCGCTGCCCGGCCCCGGGGGGACGGCGGCCGGTCCCGCCGGCGGACGCCTGCTGCTCGTGGCCCCGAACGTCGCGCAGGTGCGCGCGGAGATCAACGTCGACCCGGCGGACTTCCGCCTCTGGGTGTGCCTGCACGAGCAGACCCACCGCGTGCAGTTCGCTGCCGCGCCCTGGCTGCGCGAGCACCTGCGGGCCGAGATCACCGCGCTCACCGTCGGCCTGTTCGACAGGGCCGAGTCCCTGCCCGAGCGCCTGCGCACCGCGCTCGCGGCGGCGAACCCGCTGGGTCGGGAGGCCGACGCCGGCCGGACCGGGACACGGGACGGACACGACGCGCAGGACGCGGCCCCGGCCCGACCCGCGCCGGGCCTGCTCGGGGCGATCCAGGACGAGGAGGACCGGGAGCGCCTGTCCCGGCTGACGGCCGTGATGTCCCTGCTCGAGGGGCACGCGAACGTGGTGATGGACGGCGTCGACTCCTCCGTCGTGTCGTCCGTCAAGACCATCCGCCGTCGCTTCGACGAGCGCGGCGACCGCCGGTCGCCCCTGGACCGCATGCTCCGCCGCCTGCTGGGCATGGACGCCAAGATGGCCCAGTACCGCGACGGTCAGAGGTTCGTGGCCGCCGCCGTGGCCGAGCTCGGCATGGCCGGGTTCAACGTGGTCTGGGACGCCCCCGAGCTGCTGCCGAGCGAGGCCGAGCTCCACGCCCCCGAGACGTGGGTGGCGCGCATCCGTGCCCAGGCCTGAGGCGCGGGACCCGGGGCCGACGCCGGCGGGCGGGGCCGGCGGCCTGCCCGCGGTCGGCGCATGGCCGCCGCGCACCCGCTGGCCCGAGCCCCTGCACCGGGCCGTCGCGGCGGTGCGGGAGGCCCTCGCGGGCGACGGGTCCTGTCGCGCGGATGCCGGGCCGGGCCGGGCGGGGAATCGCCCCCGCGGGCTCGTCGCCCTCTCCGGCGGCGCCGACTCCCTCGCGCTCGCCGTGGCCTGCGCCGTCCTCGTGGGCACCCGGGACGGTGCGCGGCTCGGCCCGATCGGCGCGGCCGTGGTGGACCACGGGCTGCAGTCGGGCAGCGACGCGGTGGCGGCGGCCGCCGCCGACGTCGCCCGCATCCTCGGCCTGACCCCGGTCACCGTCACGCGGGTCGAGGTGGCCCGCACCGGCGACGGCCCGGAGGCCGACGCCCGGCGTGCCCGCCGGGTGGCCCTCGCCGCCGCCGCCCGAGACGCGGGGCAGGGCGCCGCCGCCCCGGGGGCGGGCGCCGCCGTCGTCCTCACCGCCCACACCGCCGACGACCAGGCCGAACAGGTCCTCCTCGGGCTCGCGCGCGGGTCCGGCACGCGGTCCCTCGCGGGGATCCCGGCGCGTGGGACGCTGCCGGGCGGGGCCGCCGTCGTCCGACCCCTGCTGGGCCTGGCCCGCGCGGACACCGAGGCGATCTGCCGCTGGGCCGGGCTGACCTGGTTCGAGGACCCGCACAACCGCGATCCCGCGCTGCTGCGCTCGCGGGTCCGCACCCGCGTGCTGCCCGCGCTCGAGGACCCCGACGCCGGCCTCGGCCCCGGCGTGCGGGTCGGGCTGGTGCGCACCGCGGCCATCGCGGCCGAGGACGCCGCGGCCCTCGACGCATGGGCCGGCGACGAGGTCACCCGGCTGCGCGTCGACCCGCCCGCCGGGGACCCGCGCGTCGTCTCCCTGGACCTGGACGCCCTGGCCGCGCTGCCCGCCGCCGTGCGCCACCGCGTGATCGCGCGCGCCGCCCGCGCCGCGGGAGGGCAGGCCCCGCCCCGCGAACGGATCCTCGCGGTGGACGCCCTCGTGACGGGCGCCCGCGCGGGGGGCACGTCGGCCGGTCCGGTGGAGCTGCCCGGCGGGGTGGCCGTGCATCGGGCGTGTGCCAGACTGGACCTCATCCCCTGCCTGCCCGGTCCCTGACTGCGGCCCGGCCCGGCATTCCCGCACGAGCACTCACCAGGAGCGGCGCATGGACGCACAGGATGTCCAGAACGACCTCAGCCACGTCCTCATGTCCCGCGAGGACGTGCAGGACACGATCACGGACCTGGCCCGCCAGATCGACCGCGACTACGCGGACAAGGACCTGCTCATCGTCGCCGTGCTCAAGGGCGCGGTGATGGTGGTCGCCGACCTCACCCGCGCCCTGCACTCCCACGTGGAGCTGGACTTCATGGCGGTCTCCTCCTACGGCTCCGGCACCAAGTCCTCCGGCGTGGTCCGCATCCTCAAGGACCTCGACGCGGACCTCACGGGCCGGCACGTGCTGATCGTCGAGGACATCATCGACTCCGGCCTGACCCTGTCCTGGCTCAAGGCCAACCTGGAGTCCCGCGGCCCGGCCTCGGTCGAGATCTGCACCCTGCTGCGCAAGCCGGAGGCCATGAAGGTGGACATCGACGTGAAGTACGTCGGGCGGGACATCCCCAACGAGTTCGTGGTGGGCTACGGCCTGGACTACGCGGAGAAGTACCGCAACCTGGACTTCGTGGGCACGCTCGCCCCGCACGTGTACAGCTGACCGGGGCCCGGCCCGGCGTGGCCGCCGCAGCAGCGACCTGTCACGTGAGCGGTCGCTCTGAGGTGCCATTCACGCCCCATTCCGACTCCTTGCGTGACAGGTCGCCGGCGTCCCCGAGGTGACGGCGCACCTCCACGAACACGCGCGTGAATCCGCGGCGAGCGTCGGAGGAGGACACGGTGATGTTCCGGTAGCCCCGTCGCTCGAAGGCCGCGTTGCGCTGCACGTCGCGATCGATCTGGCGATCCGCACCGTGGTGGCCGCCGTCGTAGTGCAGGGCCACTCTCGCCTGCCGATAGCCCAGGTCCGCCGTCGCGGGGTGGTGCAGGGAGAACTCCGGGTCCCAGACCTCGAGCTGCAGTGCGGGCTCGGGGAGCCCGGCGGCCCTCAGCGCGAGCCGGAGCCGCGTCTCCTTCGGCGAGTGCGCCCCCACCCGGACCAGTGTGGCGGCGGTGCGGAGCCGTCGTCGTCGGTTGTGCGCGGACGGGCTCGCTTCGGCCGCCTGGGCCAGGGCCGCCCGGGTCCGCTCGGCGGCGTCCGGGCCGCCGGACAGCTGCGCCCGGCGGACGAGATGGTCGCCGAGGATGACGAGCTCGTCGTCGTCGAGCAGGGCCGAGAGGTCGACCCAGAGACGGGGCGGGGCGGTGACGTACCAGGCCAGGCCGCCGATCCGCACGCCCTCCACGTCCGCGGGCGGGAGTGCCGTCCGGTGGGAGGTGACGCCGGGGAGGGCGAGGCGGCCACGGTCCCGCGGGCGGCTCACGTGGACGCCGTCCTCCGCGTCCAGTCGCTCCGGCAGCCAGATCTCCCGGGCGCGGGCTGCGGTCTGGTGCGACACCACCGTGGTGGCGCGGTGCCGGGCGAGCCGCAGCAGCAGCTCGCGTTGGGCGGCCGAGAGCGGGGTGCTCCACCGGTAGGGGGAGGAGCCGGCCACGGGGCGTTCGACGGCGGCCGGGGTGGCCTCACGCCGGCGGTAGAGGCCCCGGGCGAGGCGTTCGACGTCGGAGCGACGCAGCCGGTTGCGGTCGATGCCGGCGGCCCTCGCCTGCGCGGCGGTGAAGGGGCCGTGAAGCAAGGCCGCGGGAAGCGGGGCGGGGTGACGCATGGTGCCAGCCTGGCGCGGTGGGGCGGGCGGCGTCCTGAGCCGCCGCCGGCCTGGGGAGGAATGCGGGTGCACGGGGGTCTGTGCAGGAGGGGACACAGGGGCGCGACCGCAGCGCCGGCGACCTGTCACGCGAGCGGTCGCTCCGAGGCGCCATCCACGCGCCATTCCGACCTCTCGCATTCCCGGTGGGCGTCAAGACGGCGCTGGCCGACGTCGCCGCCGGCCGACCGCCCGCGCCCTGTCCACCTGACGCGAACAGTCAGCGGACACCCGGGCCGGGCCGGTACCGTGGGGGCTTGACCCGGGCGCGACGTCGGCCCTGCGCCGGCCCCGGCCGCACGGCGGCCGCCCCGGGCAGCCCGGCCCCCGCGGCAGACCAGGAGACACTCGGACCGTGAAGAAGCTGTTCAACAAGCCCTACGTCTGGATCCTGCTGGGCCTGCTGGTCCTCGCCGTCGCGATCCCGCTGACCACGTCACAGAGCGGCCGCACCGTGGTGGACACCAACGTGGGCATGGCCCTGCTGAAGGACGACAAGGCCGCGCAGGCCCGCGTGGTGGACGGGGACCAGCGCGTGGACCTCACCCTGCGTGAGCCCTACAAGCAGGACGACCGGGACCTCGGCAAGGAGGTCTACTTCTACTTCGCCAGCGCGCGCGCCACGGACGTGGTCACCGCGGTGGACGACTCGGCCCTGGACGGCTACACGGACGAGCCGGTGCGGAGCAACTGGTTCCTCTCGCTACTCGGCTTCATGGTCCCGTTCCTGCTCATCGCACTGCTGTTCTGGTTCCTGATGTCCCGCATGCAGGGCGGCGGCGGCAAGGTCATGCAGTTCGGCAAGTCCCGCGCCAAGCTGATCAACAAGGACAACCCGGACGTGCTGTTCAAGGACGTCGCGGGCGCGGACGAGGCCGTGGAGGAGCTCCAGGAGATCAAGGAGTTCCTCACCGTGCCGGACCGCTTCCGCGCGGTGGGCGCCAAGATCCCCAAGGGCGTGCTGCTCTACGGCCCGCCCGGCACGGGCAAGACCCTCCTGGCCAAGGCCGTGGCCGGTGAGGCCGGCGTGCCGTTCTACTCGATCTCCGGCTCGGACTTCGTGGAGATGTTCGTGGGTGTCGGCGCCTCGCGCGTGCGCGACCTCTTCGAGCAGGCCAAGTCCAACGCCCCCGCCATCATCTTCGTGGACGAGATCGACGCCGTCGGCCGGCACCGCGGCGCAGGCATCGGCGGCGGCAACGACGAGCGCGAGCAGACCCTGAACCAGATGCTCGTGGAGATGGACGGCTTCGACGCCTCCACGAACGTCATCATGATCGCCGCGACCAACCGCCCGGACGTCCTGGACCCGGCGCTGCTGCGCCCGGGCCGCTTCGACCGCCAGATCCCCGTGGACGCCCCGGACCTCGAGGGCCGCGCCAGGATCCTCGAGGTGCACGCGCAGGGCAAGCCGATCGCCCTGGACGTGGACCTGCGCGCCCTGGCCAAGCGCACCCCCGGCTACACGGGTGCGGACCTGGCCAACGTGATCAACGAGGCCGCGCTGCTCACGGCGCGCTCGAACAACAACGTGATCGACAACCACGCCCTGGACGAGGCCGTGGACCGCGTGATGGCCGGCCCGCAGAAGCGCACCCGCCTGATGAACGAGCACGAGCGCAAGGTCACCGCCTACCACGAGGGCGGCCACGCGCTCGTGGCGGCCGGGCTGCGCAACTCCGCCCCGGTCACCAAGATCACGATCCTGCCCCGCGGCCGCGCCCTGGGCTACACGATGGTGGTCCCGGAGGACGACAAGTACTCCGTCACCCGCAACGAGCTCCTGGACCAGCTCGCGTACGCGATGGGCGGGCGCGTGGCGGAGGAGATCGTGTTCAAGGACCCGTCCACGGGCGCCGCGAACGACATCCAGAAGGCCACGGACACGGCCCGCAAGATGGTCACCGAGTACGGCATGTCCGCCAAGGTGGGCGCGGTCAAGCTCGGCGGCGGCAGCTCCGAGCCCTTCGTGGGCGGCGCCGCCGGCGGCTCCTCCCGTGAGTACTCCGAGGAGCTCGCGTACCTGGTGGACGCCGAGGTCCGCACCCTGCTGGACCAGGCCCACGCCGAGGCCCACTGGGTGCTCACGGAGAACCGGGACGTCCTGGACCGGCTGGCCTACGAGCTGCTGGAGAAGGAGACGCTGACCCAGGAGGCCATCGCCGCCATCTTCGCGGACGTGCGCAAGCGGCCCGAGCGCGGCGTGTGGCTGGCCTCGGACGACCGGCTCCCGCAGGACATCCCGCCGGTCCTCTCCCCCTCCGAGCGCCGCTCGCGCCACGACGGCGGGGAGCAGACCCCCGTCGGCGTCGAGGGCACCACGGTGCCGGTGCGTCCGGAGGGTGCGCCGCCGTCGTCGCTGGGCGGGGACGCGGCCGGCCCCGGCCTGCCGCCGCACGGCGGTCCGAGCAACACGCCGGGCCCCGGCGAGGGACCGACCTTTTGACCGCGCAGGAGGCCCGCATGACAGCCCACACCCCCGACGACGCCGTCCCCGGCACGTTCGACCCGGACTCGACCGCGGTGGACCGGCCGCGCATCGAGGCGGCGGTGCGGGAGATCCTGCTGGCGATCGGTGAGGACCCGGACCGCGAGGGCCTGGCGGACACCCCGGCGCGGGTGGCCAAGGCGTACGCGGAGTTCTTCGCGGGCCTGCACCAGAGCCCGGACCAGGTGCTCGGCACCACGTTCGACATCGCGCACGAGGAGCTCGTGCTGGTGAAGGACATCCCGTTCTACTCGACCTGCGAGCACCACCTGGTGCCGTTCCACGGCACCGCGCACATCGGCTACATACCCTCCGCCGAGGGCCGCGTGACGGGGCTGTCCAAGCTGGCCCGTCTCGTGGAGCTGTACGCGCGGCGTCCGCAGGTGCAGGAGCGGCTGACCACGCAGGTGGTGGAGGCGCTCATGGAGCACCTGGCCCCGCGCGGGGCGATCGTGGTGGTGGAGGCCGAGCACATGTGCATGTCCATGCGCGGCGTGCGCAAGCCGGGCGCGAAGACCGTCACCTCGGCGGTGCGCGGCCAGCTGCGGGATCCGTCCACGCGCTCGGAGGCGATGAGCCTCATCATGCACGGCTGAGGACCACCGACGGCGGAGGAGGACACGTGGACGAGAGCATCGACGCGGCGGCGCGGGAGGCGAACCGCGCCCTGCTGGGGCGGCTGCTCGCGGATCGGACCCTGGTCATGGGCATCCTCAATGTCACCCCTGACTCGTTCTCGGACGGCGGGGAGCACGCCACCGTCCGCGCGGCCGTCGAGCACGCCCGGCGCATGGTCGCGGACGGCGCGGACATCGTGGACGTGGGCGGGGAGTCCACCCGCCCCGGGGCCCACGCCGTGCCGCCGGCCGAGGAGCAGGAGCGCATCCTCCCTGTGATCGAGGCGCTGCTGGCCGAGGACGTCGTCGTCTCCGTGGACACGCGCCACACCGCCACCGCCCGGGCTGCCCTGGCGCTGGGGCCGGTGATCGTCAACGACGTCTCCGGCCTCGCCCACGAGCCGGATATGCCGGCGCTGATCGCCACGTCGGGCGCGCCGTACATCCTCATGCACAACCGCGGGAACCCGCAGACCATGGACGGGCTGGCCGTCTACGAGGACACCGTCCCGGACGTCGTGTGCGAGCTGCGGGACGTGGCCGGCCGCTTCCTCGCCGCGGGCGTCGAGCCCGCGCAGCTGATCGTCGACCCGGGCCTGGGCTTCGCGAAGGCCGGCGAGCAGAACTGGGAGCTGCTGCGCGGCCTCGAGTGGCTCCGCGCCATGGGCCACCCGGTGCTCGTCGCCGCCTCGCGCAAGCGGTTCCTGGGCACGCTGCTGGCGGACGACGACGGCACCCCGGCCCCGCCCGCCGCGCGCGACGCCGCCACCGCGGCCATCTCCGCCCTCGCCGCCGCCCAGGGCGCGTGGGGCGTGCGCGTGCACGACGTGCGCGCCAGCGCCGACGCCGTCCGCGCCGCCGCGGCCTGGGTCGGGGCGCATGCCCCGGGTGAGCCCGTCTCCGAGGACGTGCTGCCGTGAGCGCCCGGGACCGCATCCGCCTGGCCGGGCTGTCCGCCGTCGGGCACCACGGGGTCTTCGACCACGAGCGCCGGGACGGGCAGCCGTTCGTCACGGACGTCGTCCTCCACCTCGACGCCGGCCCCGCCGCGGCCGGCGACGACCTCGCGCGCACCGCCAACTACGCCGAGGTCGCGGACACGGTGGTCCGCCTGGTCACCGGGGAGCCGGTGGACCTGATCGAGACCCTCGCCGACCGGATCGCCCGCGCCGTCCTCGCCGAGCAGCCCGTGGTGGCCGCCGTCGAGGTCACCGTGCACAAGCCGCAGGCGCCCATCCCGCACGACTTCGCGGACGCCGCCGTCACCGTGCACCGCACCCGGGAGGACCTCGCGTGAGCACCGTCGACTGGTCGCACCCGGCCGAGGGCCCCGCGCCCGTCCCCGAGCTGGGCGCCCGCCCGGACGCGCCCGTCGCGGCCGTGCTGGCCCTCGGCGCCAACCTGCGCGAGCCGGCGCAGACGCTCGACGCCGCCGTCGCCGCCCTGTCCGCGCTGCCGCACATCACGGACGTCCGGGCCTCGCCCCGGGCCGTCACCACACCCGTGGGCGGGCCGCCGGGCCAGCCCGACTACCTCAACCAGGTGGTCACGCTGCGCACGGACCTCGCGCCGTGGGAGCTGCTCGCGGTGGCGCACCGGCTCGAGCAGGACCACCATCGGCGGCGTGAGGTCCGCTGGGGCGCGCGCACCCTGGACGTGGACGTGATCGCCTACGGAGACGTGCGCAGCGACCACCCGGACCTCACCCTGCCGCACCCCCGCGCGGCCGAGCGGGCCTTCGTGCTGCTGCCGTGGCTGTGGCTCGACGCGGACGCCACGCTCGCCGGCACGCCCGTCGCCGACCTCGCCGCCGTCGCCGCGGACGCCCCCGGGGTGCGCCGTCAGGAGCCCGAGCGGCACCGGCTGCTGGCCGGCACCGACGACGTCGCCCCGCTCCGCCCGGCACGCCCGGACGCCCTCGGGAGGGAGGCCACGTGATCGCGCTGCGCTCCGGGTGGACCCTGCTCGTGGTGCTGGTGGCCGCCGTGCTCGGCTGGCTGGCCGGGCTCGCCGCGCCGTCCCTGGGCTGGCCGGCGCCCGTGGTGGGCCGCGGCGGCCTGATCACCGTGGCCGCGGTCTCCGTGCTGTGCCTCGCGCTGGGCTGGCGGGTGCGCCGCGACCGGGAGAAGCCCGCCGCCGCGCGGATGGACCCGCTCGCCGCGGCCCGCACCCTCGTGCTCGGCCAGGCCTCCGGCTTCGCGGGAGCGGCCCTCGGCGGGTGGCACGCCGGGGTGGCGGTGCAGGTGCTGCTGCGGGCCGGCGTGGAGGCACCGACCGTGCGGGAGGCCGCCCTGCAGGCCGTCGGCGGTCTCGTCCTGCTGGTGGTGGGGCTGATCGTCGAACGGTGGTGCCGGATCCCCCCTGAGGAGGATGCGCCCGAGGGCGGCCGTGGGCAGGATGGGTCCCCGGGCCGCGGCCGACCGGCCCGTCCCGAGACCGAAGGAGGGTATGCCCGTGCCCGGCATTGACCTGAGCGGCGTGGCCTTCACGCCGGCCTCGCCGCGGCTGACCACGGTGAATCTCATCGCCACGTCCATCGGCCACCTGATCTGGCTCGCCGCGTTCTCCGTGCCGCTGATCCTCAAGCTCACCGGCCCGTGGGCGGGGATGGCCGCGTGGGTCGCGTGGGGGCTGCCGGCCGTCGTCGTCGTGTCCTGGATCGTGGACCTGATCCTGATCCCGCGGCGCGTGCGCGCGATGGGCTGGGCCGAGCGCGAGGACGACGTCCTGTGGCGCGAGGGCATCCTGTTCCGCAGCGTGCACGCGGTGCCGTACGGCCGCCTGCAGTACGTGGACGTGTCGGACGGTCCGCTGCTGCGCCGGGTCGGGCTGCAGACCCTCACCCTGAAGACCGCCGCCGCGGGCGGGGACGTCACCCTGGAGGGCGTGCCCCGCGAGAGGGCCGAGGAGCTGCGCGAAGTCCTCATGGCGCGCGGCCAGGCGCGGCTGGCGGGCCTGTGAGCGCGGCCGCCCCGCCCCCCGCCGACGACGCCGGCTGGGTCCGCGTCCACCCCGCCTCGCCCTGGGTGCGGGGCTGGACCTTCCTGCTGCTGATCCTGTTCTTCGCGGGCCGCAACGCGGTGGAGGACTTCGCGGCGGGCCGGCTCAGCGGGGAGGACGCCCCGGGCGGCGGCGACGGCAGCCTGCTCGTGGCCGGCGGCATCCTGCTGGGGGTCACCCTGCTGATCAGCCTCGTGTTCTTCTTCTCCTGGTGGTTCACCCGGTTCCGCTGCGGGGAGGACCGGATCGAGCTGCGCCAGGGCTGGCTCTTCCGCAGCCGCCGGCAGATGCGCTACGACCGCATCCAGGCGGTGGACCTGCAGCACCCCCTCGTGGCCCGGCTGCTCGGGCTGGCCACAGTGAAGGTCGAGGCGGCCGACGGCGGCGAGTCCGCGCTCGAGCTGTCCTTCCTGCGCCGCGCCGAGGCCGAAGCGGTGCGCCGGGAGATCCTGGACCGCGCGTCGGGGATGCTCGGGGGAGCCGGGGCGGACGCGTCCGCGCCGGAGCGGGCGGCCGAGCCCGGCCTCCCCGACGCCGACGCCGCGGACGCCGGCGAACTCATGCTGCAGGTGCCCGCGGGGCGGCTCCTCGGCTCCGTCCTGCTCTCCGGAGGCGTGCTGGGGGTGCTGGCCGGGTCCCTGATCTGGCTGGCCGGCCTCGCCCTCGTGGTCGCGCTGCTGCCCGAGGCGGTGCTGGACGAGGGGGAGACCCTGACCGGGATCGGCGCGGCTGCGTCCCTGCCCGCCCTGTTCTCCGTGGCCGGCGTCGCGTGGTCCCGGTTGAACGCCGGCTGGGGCTTCCAGGTGCGCCGCTCCACCGACGGGCTGCGACTGCGGCACGGGCTCACCGAGACCACCCACCAGACCGTCCCGCCGGGGCGGGTGCAGGGGGTGACCGTCTCCCAGCCTCTGTTCTGGCGGCCCTTCGGCTGGTATCGGGTGACCATGGCGGTGGCCGGCTACCTGCAGGAGTCCGACGGCACCCGGGACGTGGCGCTGCCCGTCGGTCCGTGGGAGGACGTGCTCCGCGTCCTCACGGTCGTGGCCCCGGACCCGGGCCTGGAGGATGATCCGCGCGCCGCGCAGGGGCTGACCCCCGCGGGGCTCATGCACCTGGGCGTGCACGGCTCCGGCACGGAGGGGGGCTTCCAGCACGTGCCGCGGCGCGGCAGGTGGTGGTTCAACTGGTTCGCCTGGCGGCGGATCGGCTTCACGACGACGCGGTCCCTGCTGGTGGTGCGCAGCGGCTGGTTGAACCGCCGGCTGCAGACCCTCCAGCACGAGCGCGTGCAGGCGGCCGAGCTGGTGCAGGGGCCGGTGCAGCGGCGCCTGGGCCTGGCCACGGTGCGCGTGTGGGTCGCGGGGGCGAACGCCGTGGTCCGCGACCTCGACGAGGACGTGGCCGTGGACCTGTACGCCCGGGAGGCACGGCACGCGGCCGTCTCACGTCGCCTCGCCGACCGCGACCAGTGGATGCGCCCGGAGGAGCTGGCCCGCTTCGAGCAGCGCACGCGCGAGGTCGCGGCCACCGAGGTGGGCCGCCGCGAACTGGCGCGGGCCGGCGTCGGCGGCGGCGTCGTCGTCGGGGAGGAGAGCGGGGCAGACGTCCCCGCCGTGCGCGGCGAGGAGGAGCGATGACCGGCGGACTCGACCTGAGCCTGGACCCGCATGACCCGGCGCAGCGGCCCGGGCGGCTGGGCGTCGGCGTGGTGAGCGCGGGTCGAGTGGGGGCCGTGCTGGGCTCGGCGCTGCGGGCTGCGGGCCACACGATCACGGGCGTGCACGCCGTCTCCGAGGCCTCGCGGGACCGCGCGGAGATGCTCCTGCCGGGCGTGCCCGTCCTGGAGATCCCCGAGATCCTGCGCCGCTCCGAGATGGTCGTCTTCGCCGTCCCGGACGACGCGCTGGGCGAGCTCGTGGCCGGCCTGGCCGCCGCGGGCCACGTGCAGACCGGCCACCTGCTCGTGCACACCTCCGGCCGCTACGGGGTGGGGGTGATGGAGCCGGTGCGCGCGCACGGGGCGATCCCCCTGGCGATCCACCCGGCCATGACGTTCACGGGGCTGAGCCTCGACGTCGCCCGGCTGCAGGACTGCGTGTTCGGCGTGACCGCGGACCCCGTGGTGCTGCCCGTGGCCCAGGCGCTCGTGGTGGAGATGGGCGGCGAGCCCGTGGTCGTGAAGGAGGCCGACCGGGCGGCCTACCACCTGGCGCTGTCCCACGGGTCGAACCACCTGGTGACGCTGACGGCGCAGGCCCGCCAGATCCTGGAGACGATCGGGGTGGCCGACCCGGAGCGGGTGCTGCGCTCACTGATGACCGCCGCGCTGGAGAACGCGCTCACGGACGGCGACGGCGCCCTCACCGGCCCCGTGGCCCGCGGTGACGTCGACACGCTGCGGACCCACCGTGAGACCCTCGGGGAGCTCGAGGCCGGGGGACTGCCCCCGGACGTGCGGGCCGTGTGGGAGACCCTCGCCCGCGCGACGACCGACCGCGCCGAGACCCGCGGCACCCTGCGCGCGGACACGGCGGCGCGGCTGCGAGAGGTCCTCGACGACTCCGACGACCCCCACGACGACTGACCGACCCCCCGCCGCCCCCGCCCCCCGCTTTCGTTCGGGAAACGGCGGGTCCCGGACCGTTTTCGTTCGGGAAACGGCGGGTCCGGGGCCGCGCCCCGGCCGTCAGAGGCGGCCGTCGCGGATCGCGGCGACGACGCCGTCTGCTGCGTCCTCGATCTGCCGGTACATCTCCTCGAACTGCGGCCGCGGATACCCGTACGGATCGGGGACCTCGCGCACCCCGGCGCTGTCCGCATCCGACGCGAACTCGCCCATCAGGTGGATCCGGTCCCGCTGCTCGTCCGTGGTCGCGAGCCGCCGCGCGTCGGCGAGGTTGGCCTCGTCCATCACGAGGATCAGGTCGGCGTCGTCCACGAGGTCGGCGGACAGCTGCACCCCCACCGTCGGGAACTCGTAGCCCAGTTCGCCGCCGACCTCGCGGGTGAGGTGATGCGGCCGGGCGCCCACGTGCTCGTCGGACGTGCCGGCGGAGGTGACCTCGACGTCGTCGAGACCGGCCTCCGCGAGCTTGCGGTTCAGCACGGCCTCGGCGGCGGGCGAGCGGCAGATGTTCCCCAGGCAGACGGTCATGATGCGCATGGGGCCAGTGTCTCAAGTCCGGTCGGGGGCGGCGGACGACGACGGCCCGCACGCTCGCCTCGTCGCTGGCGGCACGACATCGGGCGCGTCCACGAGTGCTCCCGCTGGGGGATCGCAGGCCTCCGGCGGTGTGTCCCCCCGGTTCCTCGCCGTTTCTCGAACGAAAGCGCGGCCGGCGCCGCCCGTTCCGGCGACGGCGGCGCCCGACGCGCCTGGCAGGATGGAGGCCATGACCGACCAGCCCGAGATGAGCCCCCTGACCGAGCCCGAGCGGGAGTGGGTGCGCGTCCGTCGCGACTTCGCCGCGCAGGAGGGCGTGGACCACCTGGACCTGGACGCGGTCGCCGCGTACTACGACGCCGTGCTGGCCCGCTCGCAGGCGGAGGCCGACGAGCTGGACCCCGAGGAGCTGGCGGTGCTGCTGGACGTCGTCGCGGTGCTGCTCGGCGAGCACCTGGGCGCGCGCCACGGCATGCAGTGGGTGACGGTCGCGGACGAGGAGGGGCCCGCCCTCGCGCTGCGGGACACCCTCTCGGACGCCGTCGTCTTCCCGCAGCCGGTGGTCGGCCAGAGCTGGAACGACCAGGCCACGGGGGAGTGGATGGGCGGGTACGTCGACTGGCTCGGCGAGCAGCTCCAGCAGATCCGGGCCGACGCCGGCGCGCTGCCCGGCGCCTGAGGCGCGGCGGGCACCGGGGCGGCCCGCCGTCGAGGCCACCACCCCGCCGCCCTCCGTGTTGCCCGGATCACGTGCAGGCCGATAGAAACGAACGCATGACCTCCACCCCGGACACCCCGGACAACACCCCCGCCACCCCCTTCCACGACCTCGACGCCTTCACCGCCCTGCCGCGCGTCGCCGGTCTCACCCTCAGCCCGGACGGCGCCCGCCTGGTGACCACCGTCGCCACCCGGGACGCGAAGGGCACCGGCTACGCCACCGCCCTCTGGGAGGTCGACCCCGCGGGCGAGCGCCCCGCCCACCGCCTGACCCGCTCCCGCGAGGGCGAGGCCGGCGCGCAGTTCGCCGCGGACGGCACCCTCTTCTTCACCTCCGCCCGTCCCGACCCCGCCGACGCCGAGGCCGAGAAGCGCAACGCCCTGTGGGCCCTGCCGGCCCGGGGCGGCGAGGCGCGCGTGGTGCTCTCCCGCCCGGGCGGCGTCGCCGCGGTCACGTGCGCCTCCGCGGCGGACCGCGTGGTCGTCACGGCGGACCGGCTGCTCGGTGCGACCACCGAGGCCGAGCACGCGGCCCTCGCGCAGACCCGCAGGGACGCCGGCGTGGACGCCATCCTGCACACCGGCTACCCCATCCGCTTCTGGGACCACGACCTCGGCCCCGCCCGCCCCGAGCTCTTCGTCCTCGAGCCCGGCCCGGACCCGCAGGGCGAGCCCGCCACCGACGCCGACGTCGCCGAGCCCGGCCCCGCCGCCTCCGGCCTGGCTCCCGAGGCCGACGACGTCGCGCACCACCTGCGCCACGTCTCCGGATTCCCGCGTTCCCACGCGTTCGGGATCGGCGCACAGGTGGCCCCGGACGGCTCGTTCCTGCTCACCACGGCCGCCACCGCCGAGGCCCGCGGCAACGTGCGCGAGGGCACGGTGGTGCGCGTGGACCTGGCCACGGGCGAGCACCGCGTCCTGCACGACGTCCCCGGTGAGGACGTGGCCGTCGGCCCCGTCAGCCATGACGGCACGCGCGCCGTCGTCGTCCGCACCCCCGACTCCACCCCGCATTCCGCCGTGCACCCGCGCCTGTACGTGATGGACACGGCCACGGGCCAGACCACGCCCCTGGCCCACGGCTGGGACCGCTGGGCCGACGTCGTCGCGTGGCTGCCGGACGACTCCGCGGTGATCGCGCTCGCGGACTCGGAGGGTCGCCGCCCGGTGTTCCGCATCGAGGTGGTCACCGGCGCCGTCGCGCAGGTGACCCGGGAGGACGAGGCGTGGACCGACATCGTGCTCTCCCCGGACGGGGCCACGGCCTACGGCGTCCGCTCCTCCTACCTGTTCCCGCCGGAGGTGGCGCGGATCGACCTGGCCACGGGCGAGACCACGCGCCTGCCGAACCCCGTGGAGCGCCCCGCGATCCCGGGCACCCTCGAGGACGTGGAGACCGTCGCCGAGGACGGCACGCACGTGCGCGGCTGGCTCGTGCTCCCCGAGGGGGAGGCGCCGGCCGGCGGTCACCCGCTGCTGCTGTGGATCCACGGCGGGCCCCTGGGCTCGTGGAACGCGTGGAGCTGGCGCTGGACCCCGTGGATCATGGCGGCGCGCGGCTACGCGGTGCTGCTGCCGGACCCGGCGCTGTCCACGGGCTACGGCCAGGACTTCATCGAACGCGGCTGGGGCCGCTGGGGCCAGGCGCCCTACACGGACCTGATGGCGCTCACGGACGCCGTCGTGGCGCGTGAGGACGTCGACGGCGACCGCACCGCCGCCATGGGCGGCTCGTTCGGCGGCTACATGGCGAACTGGGTGGCCGGGCACACCGACCGGTTCCGGTGCGTGGTCACGCACGCCTCGCTGTGGGCGCTGGACGGCTTCGGCCCGACGACGGACGCCGCGTTCTACTGGGCCCGCGAGATGGACGAGCAGATGCAGCAGGAGAACTCTCCGCACCGGTTCGTGGGCGAGATCGTCTCCCCGATGCTCGTCATCCACGGCGATAAGGACTACCGCGTGCCGATCGGCGAGGGGCTGCGCCTGTGGTCGGACCTGCTGGCGAAGTCCGGGCGGCCGGCCGCCGCGGACGGCACCACCGACCACCGGTTCCTCTACTTCCCCCACGAGAACCACTGGATCCTCGCCCCGCAGCACGCGAAGGTCTGGTACGAGGTCGTCCTCGGCTTCCTGGGCGAGCACGTCCTCGGCGACAGCGCCCCGACGGCCCCGGAGACGCTGGGACTGACGCGGCCGTCGTCGACGGCGGGCTGAGTCGCCGGGCCCGGTGCCGCGCATCGTGACGGGCGGCTGAACCTCTCCGATCAGCCGCCCGTCACCGGCTGTTCACCGGACGGGCCGGCTGTGGCCGGAGGGGGGCCACCCGGCCGACACCCGGATCTGGCCCACTGGAGCGGTCATCCCCCTCCCGGAAAGGACCGTTCCATGACCTCCGTCCGTCGTCACGCCGCCCGCGGCCTCGTGGCCCTCGCCGCCGCCGTCGCCGTCAGCGCCCCGCTGGCCGCCCCGGCCGTCGCCGCCCCCGCCGCAACGGAGACCCCGGCCGCCGCGCAGTCCGTCACGGGCAAGCCCGTGGTGCGTCCCGACGTCGTGGGTCATCGTGGTGCCTCCGGCTACCGCCCCGAGCACACCCTGGCCGCCTACGAGCTGGCCGCCGCCCAGGGCGCGGATGTGATCGAGCCGGACCTGGTCTCCACCAAGGACGGCGTGCTCGTGGTCCGCCACGAGAACCTGATCGACGGCACCACGGACGTCGCCCAGCGACCCGAGTTCGCGGACCGCAGGACCACCAAGGTCGTCGACGGCGTGGCCCTCACCGGCTGGTTCACCGAGGACTTCACCCTCGCCGAGCTCAAGACCCTGCGCGCCAAGGAGCGCCTGCCGCAGGTCCGCCCCGAGTCCGCGTCCTACGACGGCCGGTACCAGGTGCCCACCTTCGAGGAGGTGCTCGAGCTGCGGGAGCGCCTCTCGGCCCGGCACGGCCGCGAGATCGGCGTCATCCCCGAGATCAAGCACCCCACCTACTTCGACTCCATCGGCCTGTCCATGGAGGAGCGCGTCGTCGAGCTGCTCGACGAGCACGGCCTGAACAAGCGCAACGCCCCCGCCACCGTGCAGTCCTTCGAGCTCGCCAACCTGCGCGATCTCAACGAGAACCTCGGCCTCAAGGCCGAGACGGTGTTCCTCTCCAGCGTCACCGGCGCGCCCTATGACTCCGTGGCCGCCGGCGACGGGCTCCGCGACTACGACTTCTACGAGACCGCCGCGGGCATGCGCGAGGTCCGCGCGGACGGCGTCGACACGCTCGGCCCGGCCTTCGCGCAGATCATCACCAAGGAGAAGGACGGCTCGATGGGCGAGGAGACCGCGTTCGTCTCCCTCGCCCACCGCGCGGGCCTCGAGGTGGTGCCGTACACCTTCCGCGCCGAGAACCAGTTCCTCTACACGGAGTTCCGCTCCTCCACGGACCCGAACGCGCGGGGCGACATGGTCGGCATGATCCAGCCGTTCCTCGACGCCGGCATCGACGGCTTCTTCACCGACCACCCCGACCTCGGCGTGCAGGCCGTGGACACCTGGATGCAGGGCAAGAAGGAGCACCCGGGCCGGGGCGTCGGCAAGACCGCCCAGCGGGGCCTGAAGGTGCGCTGACCCCGTCCCGACCGGAGACGATCCCGGCGGACCCGAGGTCTTCCGGCACGTCCGTCGCGGTGCTTACCTTGGCCCTCAGGACCGGTGGACCCGGTGACGTGGACGGCCAGAAGGGCTGGCCATGAGGGGCCGCCGACCCGGACGAAGGAAGGCACAGCATGACGACGAACACGCCGAAGAACGCCCACGGCTCCTCAGCCGAGGGCCGTGACGCCAAGGACCAGGCGAAGGACAAGGCCCAGCAGGCCGCGGGCGAGGCCCAGGGCCAGGCGAAGGCCGTGGCCCAGGACGCCAAGGACAAGGCCCAGGACCTCGCGGCCACCGCCAAGCACGAGGCCGGCCAGGTGAAGGACGAGGCCGCTGACCAGGTGCAGTCGCTGGTCGGCTCCGCCCAGGAGCAGGTCGGCGCGCAGGTGCAGACCCAGCAGGAGCGGTTCGCGGGCCAGGTGCGCAGCTACACCGACGACCTGCACCGCGTGGTCTCCGGTGAGCAGCCGCAGACCGACCTGGTGCGCCAGGGCGTCGCCTCGGTGGCGGACCGTGCCGAGGCCCTGACGCAGCGCCTGGAGACCGCTTCCCCGCAGGACCTGCTGCAGGACGTGCGCGGCTTCGCCGCTCGCCGTCCGGGCACGTTCCTGGCCCTCGCCCTGGGCGCCGGGCTGGTGGCCGGTCGACTGACGCGCGGCATCCGCGACGCCGCCCAGCCCGACTCCGCCGCCTCCACCGCGCCGCGCCGTCACACGGCCCGTCCGGACGCGGTGCACGCGGACGTGACCCCGCACCACCTGGACTCGCAGGCCCCGGCCTACTCGAGCGATTCGCTCTCCCAGGCCGACGGCCGCGTCGCGGACGGCGCCGGGCCCCGCCGCGCGGCCGGCGTCGGGGACACCCCGTATGGCACGCAGGCGCCGGTCCAGCAGGGCCTGACCGCCGAGCGGCCGTTCGACCAGACCCGGCCCGGGGGTGACGCATGAGCACCGCCCACGAACCGTTCCGCGACGCGACGCCGCACTCCGGCGCGCACACCCCGCCGCCCACGCAGGCGGAGTTCCGTGCCGAGCACGAGAGCCTCGGCGAGATGTTCCAGAGCCTGTCGGCCAAGCTGTCGACGCTGGTCAGCCAGGAGATCGCCCTGGCCAAGGCCGAGGCCACCGAGTCCGCGAAGAAGGCCGGCAAGGGGGCAGGCCTGCTGGCCGGCGCCGCCGTCGGCGGCTTCTTCCTGCTGATGTTCCTGTCCCTGGCCCTGATGCACCTGCTCGACGTATTCCTGCCGATCGGCTGGGCCGCGTTGATCGTGGCCGTGCTGTGGGGCGTCGTCGCGGCCGTGCTGGCCGTACAGGGCAAGAAGGACATCGAGAAGATCAAGGGTCTGCCGCAGACCCAGGAGACGCTTCAGGAGATCCCCGAGACCCTGAACCCCGCGAAGGAGACGCGATGACCACGAGCAACAACCCCGACGAGATCCGCGCCGACATCGAGCGCACGCGCCGCGAGCTCGGCCAGGACGTGGACGCCCTCGCCGAGAAGGTGAGCCCCACGAAGGCCGTGTCCCGGCAGACCAACCGCATCAAGGACGGCTTCATCCACGCGAAGGAGAACATCATGGGCTCCCCGGAGCAGCACCGCCACGAGCCCTCGCTGGGCGATCGCGCCCACGCGGTGGTCGACGACGCCCGGGCCTCCGCGTATGACGCGGCCGGCCAGGCCCAGGACCGCCTGGGCGACGCCGGCGACCGGGTGTCCGAGTGGGCCGACGACGCCCAGCACGCCCTGCACCAGGCCCCGGCTCAGCTGCGCGGCCGCACCGCGGGCAACCCGCTGGCCGCCGGGCTGATCGCCTTCGGCGCCGGCCTGCTGCTCAGCTCGCTGATCCCCGCCTCACGCGTGGAGCAGCGCGCCGCGGAGGGCCTCAAGGAGCAGGCCGCCCCGCTGGTGGACGAGGCCAAGCAGGCCGCCCAGCAGCTGCGCGAGGACCTCGAGCCCGCCGCCCGCGAGGCCGCCGGGAGCGTGAAGGAGTCGGCTGCCGAGGCCGCTTCCCACCTCAAGGAGCAGGGCACGGACACGGCGCAGGACCTCAAGGCGGAGTCCCAGGACGCCGCCCGCCAGGTGAAGGACACCGCGAAGGACGCCTGAGCCCGACCCGAGCACGACGCCGGCCGGTCCCGTTGACGGGACTAGCCGGCGTCGCGCGTTTGGGGCCGAATCCGGCCCGCGGCTCAGGCCTTGGACCAGATGCGCGTGGTGAGGCGGAAGTCCTCCCCGAGGCCCCGTGCCTAGACTCGGAGGGTGACCCCTCTCGACCGCGTCCCCGACCAGCGCCCCGTCCCCGCCGGCACCGGCCTGACCCTCGAGGACGCCCTCCCCGCTCCCGTGACGGCCGAGGCCGACGGCGTCTCCGCGCGCCCGCGTCTGGCCCGGACCGTCGCCGAGATGCGCTCCGCTCTCCGTGAGCTCGTCGCCCACGCCACGGACGACGGCGACGCCGAGCCCGTCACCGTCGGCCTGATCCCCACGATGGGCGCCCTCCACGGCGGCCACGCGGCCCTGGTGCGGCGGGCCCGCGCCGAGAACGACGTCGTCGCGGTCAGCATCTTCGTGAACCCGCTCCAGTTCGGCGATCCGGCCGACCTGGAGCACTACCCGCGCACCCTCGACGCGGACCTGGACCTGCTGGCGGCGGCGGGCGCCGATGTCGTGTTCGCCCCGGACGTGCAGGAGATGTACCCGGGCTACCCGGACGCGCCGATCGTCACCGTCTCCGCCGGCCGCATGGGGGAGGTCCTCGAGGGCGCCTCCCGCCCGGGCCACTTCGACGGCGTGGCCACCGTCGTGGCGAAGCTGTGGAACATCGTGCGCCCGGCGGTGCCGGTCCTGCGCAGCTACTTCGGCCAGAAGGACGCGCAGCAGCTCACCGTCCTGCGCCGCCTGGCCACGGACCTGGACATCGACGTCGACGTCCGCGCTGTGCCCATCGTCCGCTCGCCCGAGGGCCTCGCGCTCTCCAGCCGCAACACCCGCCTGGACGCCGCGGGCCTGGAGCACGCGCTCGTCCTCAGCCGCGCCCTGCGCTCCCTGGCCGACGCCGCGGCGGCCGGTGAGCCCGTCGACGTCCAGGCCGCGCGCCGGATGGTCGAGGACGAGCCGGGCGTCGAGCTGGACCACCTCGTGGTGGTGGACCGGGACACCTTCGCCGAGCTCGGTCCGGAGCTGCTGTGCCAGCCGCTGCGCCGCGAGGCCCTCGCCCTCGTGGCCGCGCACGTGCCGCCCGTCCGGTTGATCGACACCATGGTGCTGCCCGCCGTGGGGCCGCTGCCGTGACCCCGGAGCGTCTCGCCGCCGCCTTCGACGGCCCCTCGCCCGCGCTCGCCGCGACGCTGCTGGGGTGCCGGCTGACCGTCGTCGCCCCGGACGGCGCCGTCACCGTGCGGCTGACCGAGACCGAGGCGTACGGGAACGCGGGCGCGGACCCCGGTGCCCACTCGTTCCGCGGTCGCACCGAGCGCAATGCCGCGCTGTTCGGGCCGCCGCGGCGCACGTACGTGTACCTGAACTACGGCATCCACCGCTGCCTGAACCTGGTGGGCCACCCCGAGGGGGAGGCCGGCGGTGTGCTGCTGCGTGCGGCCGAGGTGCTCGCGGGAGGGGACCTCGCGGTGGCCCGCCGTGGCCGGGACACCGGCCTCAAGCTGCTCTCCGGGCCGGGCAACCTCGGCCAGGGCCTCGGCATCACCCTGGAGATGGGCCACGCGCCCGTGGAGATCGTCGCCGCGCCGCCGGAGGTGTCCGACGACGGCGGCACCCCGGCCCGCCTCGCCGCGCCGGCCGCACCCGCCCGCTTCCTCCTGGCCCCGCCCGCGCCCCGCGATCCGGCCGAGCCGCCGATCGAGGTCGTGACGGGCCCGCGCGTCGGCGTCTCGGGGGAGGGCGGCTCCGTGCGCTTCCCGTGGCGGTTCAGCGTTGCCGGCCACCGCAGCGTGTCCGCGTTCCGGCGTGGGCGCAATGTGCCGGACTGACCCCCAGACCTTGTCGGCCGCCCCGGCCCCGTGCCTAGGTTGATCCCATGACCGAGATGAACAAGACCGCCCACGGCGAGACCCAGCAGACCGTCACCCGGACCATCGACGCGTCCGCCAAGGACGTGTTCGACTTCCTGACCCTGCCCGCGAACCACGCGAAGTTCGACGGCTCGGGCATGGTGCAGTCGGACGACAAGACCCAGCGCATCCAGAAGGTCGGCGACGTGTTCACCATGAACATGCACGCGGAGCACATGGGTGGCGACTACCAGACGGACAACCACGTGGTCGCCTACGACCCGAACAAGCTGGTCGGCTGGAAGACCGCCCCCGCCGGCACCGAGCCCAAGGGCTGGCAGTGGGTCTACCGGCTCGAGGACAACGGCTCCGGCAGCACGGACGTGTCCCTCACCTACGACTGGACCGACGTGACCGACCCGGAGCTGCTGGAGAAGAACCTCTTCCCGATGGTCTCCGAGGAGCAGATGGAGGAGTCGCTCGCGAAGCTGGCCGCCGAGGTCGGCTGAGCCCCCGCCTCCCGACGGCGGCCCCCGGGCCGGCCGTCCCCACGACGACGGGCACGCACCCGACCAGGGTGCGTGCCCGTCGTCGTGTCCGGTGTCACGGCTAGAGTGCCGTGCGAGACCGTCCCACCCCCCACGTCCAGGAGGATCCGCCGTGACCGCCACCGCCGAGCCCGAAGTCCCGTCGCCGCGCGAGGACCTGTACCGCCACGTCAACACCGGGTGGTTGGACACCCACGAGATCCCCGCGGACCAGGGCGCCTACGGCGCGTTCCTCGAGCTGCGGGACGCGGCCGAGCTCGCCGTCCGGCACCTGTGCGAGGACGCCGTGCGCGAGGTCGGGGCGGGCTTCGACCCCGCCCAGGCGCGCGTGCAGGCCACGGCCGCGGCCGGCGCGCACCGGGACGCCCCGCTCGCGCCGCTGGATGCGGAGGACACGGAGGGCATGGAGCATCCGGAGCTCAAGCGCCGGATCGCCGCGCTGTACGCCTCCTTCATGGACGACGAGACCGTGGAGGCCCGCGGCCTCGAGCCGATCGCCTCGGACCTGGCGGCGGTGGCCACCGTGACCACCCCTGCGGAGCTGCTCACCCTCTCCGGGCGACTGCAGCGTCAGGGCGTCTCCGGCCTCATCAACACCGGCGCACTCAACGACGCCGGGAACCCGGACCGCATGCTCCTGCACCTGCTCCAGGGCGGCCTGGGCCTGCCGGACGAGTCCTACTACCGGGACGAGGCCTACGCCGAGATCCTCGCGCAGTACACCGAGCACACCGGCCGCCTGCTGACGCTGGCCGGGATCGGCGCGGACCGGGACGAGGCCGCCGCGCTGGGCGTCCGGGTGGTGGAGCTGGAGAAGCGCATCGCCGCCCTGCACTGGGACCTGGTCCGCAGCCGGGACGCCGTGGCCCGCTACAACCCCATGACCCACGACCGGCTGACGGAGCTCTTCCCCCTGGCCGACGCGTGGCTCGAGGGCGTGGACGCCGCCGGCGAGCGCGCCGCGGAGGTCGTGGTGTGGCAGCCGGACTTCCTCTCCGGTGTGCAGGGGCTGCTCGAGGGACCCGAGGCCGCCGACCTCGAGGACTGGCGTCACTGGCTGATCCTGCAGGTGCTGCGCTCCTTCGCCGGCTTCCTGCCGGACGCGTTCGTGCAGGAGAACTTCTCCTTCTACGGCCGCCGCCTGGCCGGCACCGAGGAGGTCCGCCCCCGCTGGAAGCGCGCGGTCGCGTTCGTCAACGGGGCGGCCGGCGAGGACGTGGCGCAGCTCTACGTGGCCCGCCATTTCCCGCAGGGCCACGTGGCCGCGATGGACGAGCTCGTGGGCCTGCTCCAGGAGGCCTATCGCCGGTCCATCGAGGAGCTCGAGTGGATGGGCGAGGAGACCCGTCAGCGGGCGCTCGAGAAGCTGGCGATGTTCCGCCCCATGGTGGGCTACCCCTCGAAGTGGCTGGACTACTCCGCCCTCGAGGTCCACGCCGGCGACCTGCTGGGCAACGCCCGCTCATCCTCGGAGCTCGAGTGGGAGCGGGACCTGCGCAAGATCGCGGACGGGCCGGACCCGGAGGAGTGGCACATCACGCCGCAGACGGTGAACGCGTACTACTCCCCGCTCGAGAACGCGATCGTCTTCCCGGCCGCCATTTTGCAGCCCCCGTTCTTCGACCCCGAGGCCTCGATGGCCGCGAACCTGGGGGCGATCGGCGCCGTGATCGGCCACGAGATCGGCCACGGCTTCGACGACCAGGGCTCGCGGTACGACGGCGCCGGTCGGCTCGAGGACTGGTGGACCGAGGAGGACCGCGCGGCGTTCACCGAGCGCACCTCCCGGCTGGTGGCCCAGTACAACGCGCTCTCCCCGGCCGAGGCCCCGGACCACCGCGTCAACGGCGAGTTCACCCTGGGGGAGAACATCGGCGACCTCGGCGGCCTGGGCATCGCCCACCGCGCCTTGGAGATCTGGCGGGACGAGGGCGACGGCGCCTCCCTCGACGCCGCGGCGGGGGACCGCGAGTTCTTCACCGCCTGGGCCACCGTGTGGCGTCAGCTCACGCGACCGGAGGCCATGGTCACCCGCATCGCCTCGGACCCGCACTCGCCCAACGAGTTCCGCTGCAACCAGGTGGTCAAGAACATCGACGCCTTCCACGAGGCGTTCGGCACGCGCGAGGGGGACCCCATGTGGCTGGCCCCGGAGGAGCGGGTCACCATCTGGTGATCCCACCCGCCGGCCGGGCCTCGCGGCTCCGGTCGGCGGCTCACTCGGACTCGGCCGGGTCCTGCATCCGGGTCTGGCGCTCGGCGGCCAGCCGGTCCAGCAGGCGCGTCAGCGTCCGGATGTCCTCGCGGTCCCAGCGCGCCAGGTCGTCGCGCAGCCCGCGACCCGCCGGGCCGCCGCGCACCGCGTCGAGGCGGGCGAGCCCCTCGGGGCTGGCGCTCAGGAGGGCGGAGCGGCGGTCCCGCGGGTCCGGCTCTCGGGTGATCAGCCCGGCGGCCTCGAGGTCGCGGACCATGCGGGAGACCTGGGCGCGGTCCACCAGCAGGCCCTCGGCCACGGCCGAGGGCGTCATGGTCCCCTCGTTGGCCAGCATCATGAACGCCTTCATCGCCCCGACGGACAGGGCCGGGCTGAGGGCCGCCGCGTAGCGGACCATCACCTGGCGGTGCTGCAGGACCAGACGCGAGAACGCCTGCTCGAGCCCCTGGACGGCGGCCTCGAAGCCCGCGTCGTCGCCGCCTCTGCCCGGGTCCGGGGCGCCGTCAGCCACGGCGGGCCCGGACCAGCGCGGTGACGACGGCCGCCAGCAGGGCCGTCCCCGCCACGGCCAGCGCCGCGGGGACGACGGGCCGGCCGGCCACCGGCGACGCCGTCGCCGGGCGCTCGGCCGCCACCGCCCGGGACTCCTCCGGGTCCTCGGCGGGATGCTGCCCCTGCGCCGCGGTCACCACGGGGATCGGACCGGTCGCGGGCAGCGTCTGCATGGCCTCGGCCGTGGAGTGGGTGGCCAGGTCGGCGCGGGTGGCGTGGAGGCGCTCGGAGGTGGTCATGCGACCCAGCGGGATGTTCGGCAGGAACAGGATCGCGATCAGCGCGACGATTGCGAGGGGCACGCCCACGAGGAACGCGTGGGAGATGCCGGTGGCGTAGACGTCCTCGAAGATCGAGCGCAGGCCGTCGGGCATCTCCGCCACGCGTGGCAGGGTGCTGGACTGCAGGCTCTCGGACCACTCGGCGGCGTCCGGGCCCAGGCTGCGCAGGGCCGCGGCGAGGTCCGCGCGGCGCTCCTCGATGCGGTCCGGGACCACGTTGGACACCACGGCGCCCATCACGGCGACGCCGATGCTGCCGCCCAGGGTGCGGAAGAAGGTGACGCCGGAGCTGGCGACGCCCATCTGCCGCGGGTCCGTGGTGTTCTGCACCACGAGCACGAGGTTCTGCATGGTCATGCCGACGCCGGCGCCGAGCAGGAACATGTAGAGGGACACCAGCCAGAAGGAGGTGTCGTAGTGCAGGGTGCCGAGCAGGGCGGTGCCGGCGATCAGCAGGACGGCGCCGATCACGAGCCAGCGCTTCCACACGCCGGTGCGGGTGATGAGGCCGCCGATCACCGTGGAGGACACGAGCAGGCCGAGGATCATCGGGATGGTCATGAGGCCGGCCTGGGTCGGCGTCGCGCCGCGGGCCAGCTGCATGTACTGGGCCAGGTAGACGGAGGAGCCGAACATGGCCAGGCCCGTGGCGATCGAGGCGATCGTCGCGAGGGTGAAGGTGCGGTCGCGGAAGAGGGTGAGCGGGATGAGCGGCTCGGCGACGCGCAGCTCGGTCACGACGAACAGGACGGTGGCGACGGCGACGCCGCCGAGCATCCACGCGGTGGTGGTGCTGGCCCAGTCGAAGTCGCGGCCGGCGCTGGTGACCCAGATCAGCAGCAGCGCAGTGGCCGCGGTCAGGAACACGATGCCGAGGTAGTCGATGGACACCTTCTGGCGCTCGCGTTGCGGGAGGTGGAGGGTGCGCTGCACCATCACCAGGGCGACGACGGCGAAGGGCACCGCCACGAAGAAGTTCCAGCGCCAGCCCCACAGGTCGGTGATCACGCCGCCGGCGAGCGGGCCGCCCACCGTGGCCACGGCCATCACGGCGCCGAACAGGCCCATGTAGCGGCCGCGCTCACGCGGGCTGATGATGTCCGCCATGATCACCTGGCTGAGGGCCACCAGGCCGCCGCCGCCCAGTCCCTGGACCGCGCGGCACGCGATCAGGAAGGTCGGATCGTGGGTGAACCCGGCCGCCGCGGAGGCGGCGACGAAGATCGCCAGGGCGACCTGGAAGAGGACCTTGCGGTTGACGAGGTCGGCCAGCTTGCCCCAGATCGGGGTGGCGATGGCCGTGGCGAGCAGGGCCGAGGTGATGACCCAGGTGTAGGCGGTCTGGTCGCCGCCGATGTCGTGGATGATCACCGGCATCGAGGTCGAGACCACCGTGTTGGCGATCATCGAGACGAACATGCCCAGCAGGAGGCCGGTCAGGGCCTGGAGCACGGAGCGGTGGCGCGCGGCGTCGGCGGCGGCGCGCTCGAGCGAGGGGGCGCCGGCCGGCGCGACGGCCTCGGGGGCGGGGGAGGTTGGGGTCATGGGGTCCTTCGGCGGGAGGGGCGGCGCGGTGATTGACATGAGTCAATGATTGACGAGAGTCAATCATAAGGGGCGTCGGACCGGGCCGCACCCGCCGTCCGCGGTTAGCCTGGTCACGCCGGACGACGCCCCGTCCTCCCCGCCCCGATCCGAGAGTGAGGCCCCGCCGTGACCCCCCGTTTCCTGCTCATGACCCGCCTCCCTGAGCCCGGGCTCGGGATGCTGCGCGAGGCCGGAGAGGTGGTGGACGGCGCCGACGTCGGAGGGGACGCCGCGCTCGCGCGGCTGGTGGCCTCGGGGGACTACGACGTCGTCGTCGCGGCCCTGGACCAGAAGTTCACCGCCGACGTGCTCGCCGACGCGCGGATCAGGGGCATCGCCAACTACGCGGTCGGCTACAACAACGTGGACGTGGCCGCCGCGACGCGGCGGGGGATCGCCGTCGGCAACACCCCGGACGTGCTCACGGACGCCACCGCGGACATCGCGATGCTCCTGATCCTCGGGGTGACCCGCCGCGTCCACGAGGGCGAGCGGATGGTGCGCGAGGGGCGCTTCCACGGCTGGGCGCCGGACCTGCTCGTGGGCCGGGACGTGCGCGGCGCGACCCTGGGCCTGGCCGGTTTCGGGCGGATCGGCAAGGCGGTGGCCGAGCGTGCGCTCGTCTTCGGCATGGACGTCGTGTTCGCGCCGCGGCCGCCCGCGCACCGGGAGGTCGCGGCCGCGGAGCTCGGCGACCTCGCCGGCCGCGTCCGTCAGGTCCGCTGGGAGGAGCTCGTCGAGGTCGCGGACGTCCTGTCCCTCCACGTGCCCCTGACGGACGACACCCACCACCTCGTGGATGCAGACGTGATCGCGAAGATGAAGGACGACGCCGTCCTCGTCAACACGGCCCGCGGCCCCGTGGTGGACGAGGCGGCCCTCGTCACCGCCCTGCGCGAGGGGCGGCTCTTCGGCGCCGGTCTGGACGTCTACGAGGACGAGCCCGCCCTCGCCCCGGGCCTGGCCGAGCTGGAGAACGTGATGCTCCTGCCGCATCTGGGCTCCGCCACCCGGGACACCCGCGCCGCGATGGCCGAGCTGGCCGCGCGCAACGCGATCGCCATGGCCACGGGCGCGGAGGTCCCGGCCCTCGTCAACCCCGAGGTGCGCGGCTGACCGGCGGGGCGCCGTCGGTAGACTCGGGAACCGTGACCACCGAGAACTCCGCCTCCGCCGCCGTCGACCACCACGATCAGCAGGCCGTCCGCGCCGCCAAGCGTGAGCAGCTGCTCGCCTCGGGCCGCGAGGCCTACCCCGTGCAGGTGCCGCGCACCCACGCGCTGGCCGAGGTGCGTGAGCGGTTCGACGGCCACGAGCCTGACTGGGCCTCGGGCGAGACCGTGTCGGTGACCGGGCGCGTCGTCTTCCTCCGCAACACCGGCAAGCTCTGCTTCGCCACCCTGCAGGAGTCCGGTGCGGACGGGGAGGCCGTCCGCCTCCAGGTCATGGTGTCCCTGGCCGCCGTCGGTGAGGAGTCCCTGGCCGAGTGGAAGAAGGTCGTGGACCTGGGCGACTTCCTCTCCGTCACCGGCGAGGTGATCGTCTCGCGCCGCGGCGAGCTGTCCATCATGGCCTCGGCGTGGGAGATGGCCTCCAAGGCGCTGCGCCCCCTGCCCGTGCTGCACGCGGACCTGAACGAGGAGACCCGCGTCCGCCAGCGCTACGCGGACCTGATCGTGCGCGAGGAGGCCCGCCGCATGGTCTACACCCGGGCCAAGGTCACCTCGGCGGTGCGGCGCACCCTCGAGGGCCACGGCTACGTGGAGGTGGAGACCCCGATGCTCCAGCTGGTCCACGGCGGCGCCCTCGCACGTCCCTTCGAGACGCACCTCAACGCGTTCGACCAGCCGATGACCCTGCGCATCGCCACCGAGCTGTACCTCAAGCGCGCCGTCGTCGGCGGCATCGACCGCGTGTTCGAGATCGGCCGCGTGTTCCGCAACGAGGGCGTGGACTCGACCCACTCGCCCGAGTTCACCACCCTCGAGTCCTATGAGGCGTGGGCGGACATGCACGTCATGGCCGAGCGCATGCAGGAGATCATCCTCAACGCCGCGGACGCGGTGGGCGCCGGGCGTCGGCTCGAGACCGCGAAGGGCGTCATCGACCTCGACGGCGAGTGGGCCTGGGTCGCCGTGTACCCGGGGCTGTCCGAGGCCGTGGGCCGCGAGATCACCCCGGACACGGACGCCGAGACGCTGCGGGCGATCGCCGCGGAGCACGAGGTCAAGGTGGACCCCGCGTGGGACGCGGAGAAGCTCGTGATCGAGCTGTTCGGTGAGATCGTGGAGCCCACCCTGATGAACCCCACGTTCGTGTACGACTACCCGCCGGCCGCCCAGCCGCTCGCGCGCCCGCACCGCTCGGAGGACCGGGTCATCGAGGCGTGGGACCTGATCATCGGCGGCATGGAGCGCGGCACCGCGTTCTCCGAGCTGATCGACCCCGTCATCCAGCGCGAGCGCCTGACCGCCCAGTCGGCGATGGCGGCCGCCGGCGACGACGAGGCCATGCAGCTGGACGAGGACTTCCTGCGCGCCCTCGAGTACGGCGCCCCGCCCATGGGCGGCATCGGCCTGGGCATCGACCGCCTGGTGATGCTGTTCACGGACGCCGGCATCCGCGAGACCATCCTCTTCCCGCTGCTCAAGCCGGAGGCCTGACATGGCCGACTTCTGGGACTACTTCTCCGTCCTCGCCCCCTCGATCGGCCTCGGGCTCATCTTCTGGCTGGTGATGCGCTCCCTGCTGCGTTCGGACACGGGTGAGCGCGAGAGTCAGGCCCGCCGGCTCTCGGGCGCGGACGCGCGGGCGGCCCGCGAGGAGGCCGAGGCCCGTGAGTGGGCGGCCCGACGCCGAGCCGAGGGAGGGCCGGAGGCCGATCCGGAGGACCGCGCCCGGTGAGATTCCTTCCCCGGCGTTGAAGAATCCTTCTGCCCGGCTTTGTTGCGGTATTCTTGAATCACCACAAGTGCACGGCCGGAATCGTGAGCACGCGGGAAAGAAGCCCGAGAGCGAAGACCGGAACCCAGGGACACGCGCACGAGAGAAGAAAGTGGGAATCACCGTTGGCACAGAAGGTAGAAGTGGTCCTCGTGGATGATCTTGACGGTTCGCCTGCAGATGAGACCGTGAACTTCGCATTGGACGGTCGCAATTACGAGATCGACCTGTCGAAGGAGCACGCCGCGGAACTCCGTGAGTTCCTGAAGCCCTACATGAAGAAGGGCCGCGCCGTGGCGCCGCCGTCGCCCAAGGTCGAGGCCGCCCAGATCCGCAAGTGGGCGGCCGAGAACGGCTACGAGGTCTCGAGCCGGGGCCGTCTGCACCGCGACGTGGTGGAGGCCTACCGCAACGCGAAGCGCAAGTGAGCGCCCCGCCCGGGTGCGTCGAGGAATCGGCGTCCCCGGGGCTCGTTCCGGCCCCTCCCGACGACGGCCGGGCCGCTTCTCCCGCTGGCGAACAGCCGCGCGGCACGCGGTCCGGGTGCGTAGTGTCGACCACGACCGTACGCAAGGAGTGTGCCCATGTTCGAGAGATTCACCGACCGCGCCCGGCGGGTGGTCGTGCTCGCCCAGGAAGAGGCGCGCATGCTCAACCACAGCTACATCGGTACCGAGCACATCCTGCTCGGTCTGATCCACGAGGGTGAGGGCGTCGCAGCCAAGGCACTGGAGTCCATGGACATCTCCCTGGGCGCCGTGCGAGAGAAGGTGCAGGAGGACATCGGCCAGGGCCAGCAGAACCCGCCCGGCCACATCCCCTTCACGCCGCGCGCCAAGAAGGTGCTCGAGCTGTCCCTGCGCGAGGCGCTGCAGCTCGGCCACAACTACATCGGCACCGAGCACATCCTGCTCGGCCTGATCCGCGAGGGCGAGGGCGTGGCCGCCCAGGTGCTCGTGCAGCTCGGCGCGGACCTGAACCGCGTCCGTCAGACGGTCATCCAGCTGCTCTCCGGCTACCAGGGCGGCGCCCAGGGTGGCAAGGAGACCGCCGGCGCCGGGGTGGGCCAGGGCGGCGAGGCCGGCCAGAACGCCGGCTCCGTGGTGCTGGACCAGTTCGGACGCAACCTCACCGCGGCCGCGCACGACGGCAAGCTGGATCCCGTCATCGGGCGTGCGGGCGAGATGGAGCGCGTCATGCAGGTGCTCTCCCGCCGCACCAAGAACAACCCCGTGCTCATCGGCGAGCCCGGCGTCGGCAAGACCGCCGTCGTCGAGGGCCTGGCCCAGGCGATCGACCGCGGCGACGTCCCGGAGACGCTCAGGGACAAGCAGCTCTACTCGCTGGACCTCGGCTCCCTCGTGGCCGGCTCCCGCTACCGCGGCGACTTCGAGGAGCGCCTGAAGAAGGTGCTCAAGGAGATCCGCACGCGCGGGGACATCATCCTGTTCATCGACGAGATCCACACCCTCGTCGGGGCGGGTGCGGCCGAGGGCGCGATCGACGCCGCCAGCATCCTCAAGCCGATGCTGGCCCGCGGTGAGCTGCAGACCATCGGCGCCACCACGCCGGACGAGTACCGCAAGCACATCGAGAAGGACGCCGCGCTCGAGCGCCGCTTCCAGCCGATCCAGGTCGCCGAGCCGTCCGTCGAGGACGCCACGGAGATCCTGCGTGGCCTGCGGGACCGCTACGAGGCACACCACAAGGTCTCCATCACGGACGGTGCGCTCAAGGCCGCCGCCGGCCTGGCGGACCGCTACGTCTCCGACCGGCACCTGCCGGACAAGGCCATCGACCTGATCGACGAGGCCGGCGCGCGTCTGCGCATCCGTCGCATGACCGTGCCGCCGGAGATCAAGGCCTACGAGTCCCGCATCGCGGAGGCGCGCACCCAGAAGGAGGCCGCCATCGACGGCCAGGACTTCGAGGGCGCCGCCCGCCTGCGCGACCAGGAGCAGCAGCTCGAGGACGAGCGCCGCGAGAAGGAGCAGGCGTGGCGCACCGGTGCGGACGCCGACGTCGCCACGGTGGACGAGGACCTCATCGCCGAGGTGCTCTCCAAGTCCACCGGCATCCCGGTGTTCAAGCTCACCGAGGAGGAGACGGACCGCCTGCGCAACATGGAGGAGGAGCTCCACCGCCGCGTGATCGGCCAGGACGAGGCGATCAAGTCCCTGTCCCGCGCCATCCGCCGCACCCGCGCGGGCCTGAAGGACCCGAACCGCCCCTCGGGGTCGTTCATCTTCGCCGGCCCCACCGGCGTCGGCAAGACGGAGCTGGCCAAGTCCCTCGCGGAGTTCCTCTTCGGGGACGAGGACGCGCTCATCACGCTGGACATGTCCGAGTTCCAGGAGAAGCACACCGTCTCGCGTCTGTTCGGTGCCCCTCCCGGCTACGTGGGCTACGAGGAGGGCGGCCAGCTCACCGAGAAGGTCCGCCGCCGTCCGTTCTCCGTGGTGCTGTTCGACGAGGTGGAGAAGGCCCATCAGGACCTCTTCAACTCCCTGCTGCAGATCCTCGAGGACGGTCGCCTGACCGACTCGCAGGGCCGTGTGGTGGACTTCAAGAACACCGTGATCATCATGACCACGAACCTCGGCACCCGGGACATCTCCAAGGGCGTCATGACCGGCTTCCAGTCGGCCACGGACACCACCACCGGGTACGAGCGGATGAAGGGCAAGGTCAAGGAGGAGCTGCGCCAGCACTTCCGCCCCGAGTTCCTCAACCGTGTGGACGACGTGATCGTGTTCCCGCAGCTGCAGAAGCACGAGATCGTGCAGATCGTGGACCTGTTCATCTCCCGCCTCGGCAAGCGCCTGGCGGAGCAGGACCTGTCCATCGAGCTCACCCAGTCCGCCAAGGACCTGCTCGCGGACCGCGGCTACGATCCGGCCATGGGCGCCCGCCCGCTGCGCCGCACCATCCAGCAGATGGTGGAGGACCAGCTCTCGGAGAAGATCCTCTTCGGCGAGATCCCGGCCGGCTCCCTCATCACCGTGGACGCCACGGGCGAGGGGGAGGGCGCCGAGCTGACGTTCGCGTTCTCCGGCGGCCGGGAGGCCCTGGAGGGCGCGGAGCTGGCCGAGCTCGAGTCCGGTGCCGGCGATCCGGTGGACGCCGACCGCTCCGTGTGACCTGCGGGGCCTGACCCACGACGCCGGACCGCGTGTCCGGTGCCCACGGCCCGTCGCCCCTCCCCTCGGGGAGGGCGCGGCGGGCCGTCGTCGTGCCCCCGCGGGGACGCCGAGGCCGAGGTCCGCGACACCGCCGCTGGCATCAAGGACGGCCTCTCCACGGACCGCTGAACCGGCCCGCCTCCCCGCAGGCACGAGAGGGGTTCCCTCGCGGCGGGATCGGTGCCACTGTGGTCTGTGACCGCTCGACGGTGGTCCTGTCTCCGCCTCGACCCGGCGCTCGCCGGGACGGCTGCGGAACAGCCCCGAGAAGAAGGAGGCCGCCCATGGGTATCGGTGACCTGAACAACCTCGCAAACCAGCACTCGGACAAGATCGACGAGGCCGTGGACAACGCTCAGGAGAAGCACGGCGACAAGCTCGGCGAGCACGGCGACACCGTGAACAAGGGTGTCGACGGCGCGCAGGAGAAGTTCCTGTCCGGGGACGAGGGCGAGCAGCAGGCCTGAGCCTGCCGTCGACGCCGCGGGAACCCCCGCCCGGTCCGCCGGGACGGGGGCTCCCGTCTGTCCGGGGTCGGGATGTCCGTGCCTAGACTGGACCCCATGCCTGCCGACCGCCCCCTCACCCTCCGCTCGGCGCGGACCCAGGACGTCCCGGTCATCCAGGCGCTCGTGGAGCCGCTGGCGCGGGAGCGCGTGCTGCTCCAGAAGGAGGCTGTGGCCTACTACGAGGCCATCCAGGAGTTCGTGGTCGCCGAGGAGGCGGACGGGACCCTGGCCGGCTTCGGCGCCCTCCACGTGATGTGGCAGGACATCGCCGAGGTCCGCACCCTCGCCGTCTCGCAGGCCCACCGGGGGACCGGCGTCGGGCACCTGATCATCGAGGAGCTGCTGGACCGTGCGCGGGCCGTGGGCGTCGAGCGGGTCTTCTGCCTGACCTTCGAGGTCGAGTTCTTCCGCCGGCACGGTTTCGAGGTGATGGCGGACCAGTCCGCCGTGGACCCGGAGGTCTACGCGGAACTGCTGCGCTCCACGGACGAGGGCGTCGCCGAGTTCCTGGACCTCGCCCGGGTCAAGCCGAACACGCTCGGCAACACGCGGATGATCCGCCGCCTCTGAGCCGCCGCACCGCGGGCCGCCCCGTGCCCCGGCGAGGTCAGGCCGGGAAGGTGAGGCCGCCGTCGTCGTCCCGGGCCAGCAGCCCGTCCGACACGAGCCCGGCCACGCACCGCGCCCACTGCGCGTCCTCGGGGCGGTGCGACCCGAGCCGCCCCCCGGCGACGACGACGGCGGGCACCTCCGCCTCGGCCACGCGACCGTGCTCGCGGACGGCGGCCATCACGGCCCCGCGCACCTGACGGTCCGTGCCGGCCCAGGCCTGGCCGCGCGGCACCTCCACCGGCGGCGGGGAGCCCGCCGCGACCCACGCGCACGTCTCCGCCAGGGGGCAGCGGTCGCAGGCGGGGGAGCGGGCGGTGCAGACGAGGGCCCCGAGCTCCATGACGGCCGCGTTCCACGCGTTGGCGCGGGCGGGGTCCTCGGGCATGAGGGCCTGGGCGCGGCGCATCTCGGCGCGGGTCAGCGACCTGCCGGGCAGGGCCTCACCCGCGACCGCGCGCGCGATCACCCGGCGCACGTTGGTGTCCACGACGGTCTCGGGGACGCCGAACGCGAAGCTCGCGACCGCCGCGGCCGTGTACTCGCCGATGCCGGGCAGGGCGCGCAGGGCGGCGGGGTCGGCCGGCACCCGGCCGTCGTGGCGCTCGACGACGGCCCGGGCGGCCTCCTGGAGGCGCAGGGCCCGGCGCGGGTAGCCGAGCCGGTCCCAGGCCGTGAGCACGTCTGCGGTGGGGGCGGCGGCCAGGTCCGCGGGGGTGGGCCAGCGCTCCAGCCACTCCCGCCAGCGGGGCAGCACCCTCACGACCGGCGTCTGCTGGAGCATGATCTCCGAGACGAGCACACCCCACGGGGAGCAGTCCGGGCTGCGCCAGGGCAGGTCCCGGGCGTGGACGGCGAACCACCCCAGCACCGCGTCGTGCAGGCGCGGCACGTCCACCGTGGGCGGGACGAGGGGGGCGGGCGCGGGCATGGCGTCCACTGTAGGGCGCGCTGCCGCCTACCCTGGATCGCATGCCGTCTCGTCCGACTTCCCCCGGGTCGAAGCCGTCCCCCGCCGTCTACCGCCGTCGGCGGCTCGTGGCCGCCCTGCTCGCCCTCGTGCTCCTGCTCCTGGTGGGGTGGGCCGTCGTGGCGCTCGTCCGCGCCGGGATCGGCGCCTTCTCCTCCGAGGACGCCGACCCCTCCGCCGCCCCGACGCCGGTGCACTCCCCGTCGCCCGCCCCGGCCACGGACGCCGAGTCCAGCTCCGCCTCGCCCACCGTGGCCCTCGAGGACGCCGCCGAGTGCCAGCCCTCGGACCTGCGGATCGCCGCCGCCGCGGACCGGTCCGAGTACCAGCGGGGCGAGGAGGCCGAGCTGCGCCTGGGCATCACGAACCTCTCCTCGACCCCGTGCCGCACGGATGTGGGCACGGCCCGGCAGGAGTTCACGATCCGCACGGCCGAGGGCGACGACGTCTTCTCCACCCGCATCTGCCAGGCGGACCCCGCGGAGGCCCAGCGGGTGCTGTACCCGCACGAGGAGCTCACCGCCGTGTACCGCTGGTCCGGCCGCGCCTCGAGCCAGGACTGCGGCCGCCTCGGCGCTCTCGCGGAGCCCGGGCCCCATCTGCTGACGGTCAGCCTCGGCGACGTCACCTCCCGCCCCGTCGCGCTGAAGATCCTCGAGGAGCTCGCCCCGGGGGCCCAGGACGGCGGCTCCTCGGCCACCCCCTCCTCGAGCGGCAGTGCCTCCCCGTCGGCGTCCGCCTCAGCTCCGGCGTCGGCCTCAGCCTCGGCGTCCGCCTCAGCATCGGCGTCGGCTTCGCCGTCCGCGGCACCGGCCACGACCACCGACCCGTCGCCGTCGCCGTCCCGCTGAGCCGGGCGCGTCGTCAGCGGCCGGGGCCGACCTCCGGACGCGCGGCCGGGCCGCCGCCGGTCCACGTGGGGATCGTGGCGAGGGCCTCGCCGATCGAGCCGACCTCCGCCACCGTGAAGCCCGCCGGGACCTCCCCGAGCGGCTCGGGGGAGCGGGGGACCAGCGCGCGGGTGAAGCCCAGCCGCGCAGCCTCACGCACCCGTCGCCCGATGCCGGGCACGGGGCGCACCTCCCCGGCAAGCCCGAGCTCGCCGACCGCGATCATCCCCTGCGGGACGGGGGCCGAGAGCTTCGCCGAGGCCACGGCGACGGCCACGGCCAGGTCCGAGGCGGGCTCCGAGAGTCGCACGCCGCCCACGGTGGCCACGTAGCAGTCGTCCTGGGCGAGGGCGAAACGGGCCCGGCGCTGGAGCACGGCCAGGAGCATGTTCACGCGCGCCGCGTCCACGCCGGAGACGGTGCGGCGCGGGCTGCCGCCGGCGGACGGGGTGAGCAGGGACTGCACCTCGGCCACGAGCGGGCGCCGGCCCTCGAGCGTCACCGTCACGCACGTGCCCTCGACCGGCTCCGAGACGCCCGAGAGGAACAGACCGGAGGGGTCGTCCAGGGACTCGATGCCGTCCTCCCGCAGGTCGAAGCAGCCGACCTCGTCCGTGGGCCCGAAGCGGTTCTTCACCGCACGCACCAGGCGCAGCCGTGAGTGGCGGTCCCCCTCGAACTGGCAGACCACGTCCACGAGGTGCTCGAGCAGCCGCGGGCCGGCGATGGTCCCGTCCTTCGTCACGTGGCCCACCAGGACCGTGGTGATCCCCTTCTCCTTGGCCGTGCGGATGAGGCTGGCCGCCACCTCGCGCACCTGGCTGACGCCCCCGGCGATCCCGTCCACCTCGGTGGACTGCAGGGTCTGCACGGAGTCCACGATCACCAGCTCCGGGTCAGTCCGCTCGATCTGCCCCAGCGCCCGGCCCAGGTCCGTCTCCGCCGTCAGACGCAGGGTCTCCGCGATCGCCCCGATCCGGTCTGCGCGGGAGCGCACCTGCGCCGCCGACTCCTCGCCCGTCAGGTACAGCACCGAGCGCGGACCGCCGCCGCCCGCGCCGCGCGCCGTCTGGGCGGCCACGTCCAGCAGCAGCGTGGACTTGCCGATGCCCGGCTCGCCGGCCAGCAGGATCACCGCGCCCGGCACGAGGCCGCCGCCGAGCACGCGGTCCAGCTCACGCACCCCCGTGGAGCGGAACGAGGCCAGCGTGGCGTCCACGTCCGCGATGCGCGGCGCGACCTCCGCGACCGTGGCCGCGCGCGTGCGACCGGTGGTCGACGTCAGCCCGATCTCCTCGACCGTGCCCCACGACTGGCACTCCCCGCAGCGGCCGACCCACTTCACGGTGGTCCAGCCGCACTCGGTGCAGCGGTATCCGGGGGCGCGCTTCGGGGCGGTCTTGGTGGCCATGCGCCCACTCTAGGAGCCGGGGCGGACGCGTTAACCGGCCCGCGCACGGCCCCGCTGTCGACCGCCGGGGCCGCGCTCCGCCGTCGGGCTCAGACGCGGGGCAGGTAGCCGCGCGCCTCGTCATGCTCGGCGCCCGTGGCCTCGATGAGGTCCACCATCATGGGCCGCAGCAGCATCACGAGCGCCTCGCCGTGCACGGATCCGCCGCCCAGCTGGTGCGGGTCCAACGCGGACGCGGACGCCCCCAGGGCGTCCCGCGCCACGGACAGCGAGCGATGGCGGCCCTCGGCCTGCGGCTCCACGAGGGAGCGGTGCAGGATCTCGACGGCGTCCGCGGCGTCGTCGAACCAGGCTGCCAGGCGCTCGCGGTCGTCGTCGTCGAACACGCCCTCGTCCAGGACCGAGACCACCCGCCGGGCCACGATCCGCAGGGAGCGCACCGCCAGGTCCGAGCGGTCCGCCGCGTTCACCGCGTCGTCCACGAAGGAGCGCGAGGAGCGGTGCAGCGGGTTGAAGAGGGTCTGCTCATGCGTGACGCGCAGCTCCTTGCGCAGCGCCTCCAGCGTGGTGTGCGTGCCGCGGCTGGCCACGAGCGCCATCCAGGCGGTGCGGGAGTCGTCCTCCCGCAGGGCCCGGGAGAGGTCGCGCAGCACCGTGGCGATCGAGTTGTAGAGCCCACCCAGCTGACGCACCGCGGGACGGCGCACGTCCTGGGGTGAGAGGAACGTGACGAGCAGGGCCAGGACGCCGCCCACGATCGCGTCCTGGCTGCGGACGAACGGCCCTCCCGCGCCGATGGGCAGGAGGACCACGAGGACGGACTGCAGGGACATCTGCATCGTGAACGTGGCGCCGGAGTCCAGGAACCGGGCCACCATCACGGACACGAACACGACCACCGAGGCCTGCCACAGGCCGCGGCCGAGCCCGACCATGAGCAGGTCCCCGATCAGGATGCCGACGGTGCAGCCGACGGCGACCTCGGCCACCTTGCGCAGCTTCGGCTCCCGTTGGAAGCCGAGGGCGATCAGCAGGGCGGTGGAGGCGAACAGGGGCTGCTGGTGGCCCAGGATGGTCTCCGCGAACCAATAGGCGCCCACCGCGCAGACCGCGACGAGGGCGGCCTGGCCCACGGAGGAGCGGACGCGGGACCAACCCGCACGGGCGCGCCGACGCAGGAAGCGGCCGAGGCGCTCCCCGCGGGTCTGGGGGTCGACCATCGGCACCGTGCCCGTGGCGGTGGCGAAGCGGTCCGTCATGCGGCCAGCCTAGTCCGACGCCGCGGACCCCCCGCCGTACGGGGCTCAACCAGGTATTGTGACCCACCGCACAGCCGAATCCCGCGAATGCCGCTCCCGTTCACCATCTGTTCACCCCGGCCGAGCACTCGATTCACCTCTGGACCGTACGGTCGAGTGCGGTGCAGAACCGGGCCAGCCGGACGCTCTGCCCTCACCGTCGTCATCCGATTGAAAGAGGCTCTTCGTGAAGGCTCTCCGCTTCGGCCGCTCCGCCGCCCTCCTGTCCGTGGCCGCCATCGCCCTGACCGCCTGCTCCTCCGCGGACAGCGGCAACGGCGGCTCCGATGCCTCCGGCTCCGCCGGCGGCGAGCAGGGCACCACCTCCGAGGTCCAGGGCAACCTGGTCGGCGCCGGCGCCTCCTCGCAGGAGGCGGCCATGACCGCCTGGACCCAGGGTGTCACCGAGATCGCTCCGAACCTGACCGTGCAGTACTCCCCGGACGGCTCCGGTGCCGGCCGTGAGAAGTTCCTCGCCGGTGCCACCTCCTTCGCCGGCTCCGACGCCGCCCTCAAGGAGGAGGAGGCTGAGTCCGCCAAGGAGAACTGCGGCGACGAGGGCGCGTTCCACGTGCCGGCCTACATCTCCCCGATCGCCGTGGCCTACAACCTGCCGGGCGTCGATGAGGTCAAGATGGACGCCGAGACCATCGCCAAGGTGTTCTCCGGCGAGATCAAGAACTGGAACGACGAGGCCATCGCCGCGCAGAACGAGGGCGTCGAGCTGCCCGACACCCCGATCACCGTCGTGCACCGTTCCGACGACTCGGGCACCACCGAGAACTTCACCGCCTACCTCACCGAGGCCGCCGGTGATGCCTGGTCCTACGACGAGGTCGAGACCTGGCCGTCCGACATCACCGCCGAGTCCGCCCAGGGCACCAAGGGTGTCGTGGGCCTGGCCTCCCAGACCGAGGGCGCTATCACCTACGCCGACGCCTCCGCCGTGGGCGAGCTGGGCACCGTGTCCGTGAAGGTCGGCGAGGAGTACGTGAAGTACTCCGCCGAGGCCGCGGCCGCCACCGTCGAGAAGTCCGAGGCCAAGGAGGACGGCTCGATCGAGCTCGACCGCGCCACCGACGAGTCCGGCGTGTACCCCGTCGTGCTGGTCTCCTACCACATCTACTGCAACCAGTACGAGTCGCAGGAGACCGTGGACCAGGTCAAGGCCTTCGCCGAGTACGTCGTGTCCGAGGACGGTCAGAAGACCGCCGAGGAGTCCGCGGGCAACGCCCCGATCGCCGAGGACACCCGCAAGAAGGCCATGGAGCGCATCGAGGCCATCTCGGTCAAGGGCTGATGTCGCTTCTTGTCGGCTGACCCACCGTCGCTTCGGCCGCCGGGCCCCACGGGCCCGGCGGCTGAAGCCGCGTCAGGGCGCTCGTTCGTCGCGGCCCGTCCATCACCATGCACGTCGAGCCGAGGGAAGGCACTGTGTCCTCAACCACCAACGAGGCGGCACCGAAGCCGTCCAGCCTGCGCGGCCCCCGCCGCGGAGCCGCCGGAGACAAGCTCCTCTCCGGCGGGGCCCTGGCGGCCGCCGTCCTGATCCTGCTCGTGCTCGCCTTCGTGGCGGTCTTCCTCCTGATGGAGGCATGGCCTGCCCTGCAGCCGGGCGCGGAGCTCGTGTCTGCGGACTCCTTCTTCCAGTACGTGTGGCCGCTCATGGCCGGCACCGTGATGGTGTCGATCATCGCTCTGCTCATCGCCACCCCGGTCGCGATCGGTGTCGCCCTGTTCATCTCGCACTATGCGCCCCCGCGCATCGCGCAGTCGGTGGGCTTCGTGATCGATCTGCTGGCCGCGATCCCCTCCGTGGTCTACGGCGTGTGGGGCTGGCTGACGCTCGCTCCGCTGATGGTGCCGATCTACGGCTGGCTCAACGAGAACCTGGGCTTCATCCCGTTCTTCGGCGGCTCGGCCACCACCACGGGCCGCACCCTGCTGACCTCGGGCGTCGTGCTGGCCGTGATGGTCCTGCCGATCATCACCGCGCTCTGCCGTGAGATCTTCACCCAGACCCCGAAGCTCCACGAGGAGGCCGCGCTCGGCCTCGGCGCCACGCGCTGGGAGATGATCAAGATGACCGTGTTCCCGTTCGCCCGGGCCGGCATCATCTCCTCGATCATGCTCGGCCTCGGCCGCGCGCTCGGCGAGACCATGGCGGTCACCATGGTGCTCTCCGGCGGTGTCTTCTCCTGGTCGCTCGTGGAGTCCGGCAGGAACCAGACGATCCCGTCGGAGATCGCGCTCAACTTCCCCGAGGCGTTCAACATGCGCCTGCACGAGCTGATCGCTGCCGGTCTCATGCTCTTCATCATCACCCTGGCGGTGAACATGATCGCCCGCGCGATCGTGAACAAGCACAAGGAATTCTCGGGAGCCAACTGACATGAGCACTGTCTCGACTTCTCCCCGGGCCACCGAGGACAGCGTGACGCCGCGGCGTCATTCCCTGACCGAGGGTCAGAAGCCCGGCTGGACCTGGATGGCCGTCGCAGCTGCCGCGGCCGTCGTCGCCGCCGGCCTGACCGTGCTGCTCAGCGGCGCCTTCAACGTGGTCGGTTTCATGATCATCGCCGCCATCCTCTACATCGCGGGGCTCTACGTGGCCACCCGCGTGATGGAGAACCGGCGCCGCGCCGCAGACGGCCTGTGTCGCAACCTCGTGTGGCTGGCGTTCCTCGTGGCCCTGGTGCCGCTGGTCTCCGTGCTGTGGTCGGTCCTCTCCGCCGGTCTGCCGACCCTGATCGCCAACCCGCAGATCATGGCGTACGACATGAAGGGCATCACCGGCATCGACGACTCGGCGTGGGTGGAGGACGGCAAGCCCGCCGGCGGGCTCGCGGGCGGTTTCGGCCACGCCCTGATCGGCACCGTCGTGATCACGATCATCGCGACCCTGATCTCCGTGCCGATCGGCATGCTCACGTCCATCTACCTGGTGGAGTACAGCCGCGGCGGCTGGTTCTCCCGGGCCATCGTGTTCTTCGTGGACGTCATGACCGGCATCCCTTCGATCGTGGCCGGCCTCTTCGCCTACGCCGCGATCACGTGGGTCCTGACCCTGGTCACCGGCAGCAAGTCCACCGCACTGCAGTCCGTGCAGATGGGTCTCACGGCCGCGATCGCCCTCTCCGTGCTGATGATCCCCGTGGTCGTCCGATCCACGGAGGAGATGCTCCGTGTGGTGCCCAACGAGCTGCGCGAGGGCTCCTACGCCCTCGGCGTGCGCAAGTGGCAGACCATCGCCAAGGTGGTCCTGCCCACCGCGATCTCCGGCATCGCCTCCGGCGTCACCCTGGCCATCGCCCGCGTGGCCGGCGAGACTGCGCCGATCCTCGTGACGGCCGGCTTCGCCACCAGCATCAACTGGAACCCGTTCGACAACTGGATGACCGCGCTGCCGGTGTACATCTACCGCCAGCTGGTCGCCCCGACCTCGCCCACGGCGGCGGACCCCTCGACCGCCCGCGCCTGGGCAGCCGCCCTGCTGCTCGTGACCATCGTCATGCTGCTCAACCTGGCGGCACGGTTCATCGCCAAGGCGTTCGCCCCCAAGAAGGGCCGGTGAGGTCCGGCCGCCCAGAATCCCCCGGGCGGCCGGCCCCGGCCCCGTCGCACCCCCCCAGAGACTTCCACGAAGGAACAGAACCACTCATGTCCAAGCGCATCCAGGCCATCGACGTCGATGTCTTCTACGGCAAGTTCAAGGCCGTCGAGGGCGTCAACATCGACATCGCCCCCCGCTCCGTCACCGCCTTCATCGGCCCCTCCGGCTGCGGCAAGACCACCTTCCTGCGCAGCATCAACCGCATGCACGAGGTGCTCCCCGGCGCCACCGTGGACGGCCAGCTCCTGCTCGACGGCGAGGACATCTACGGGCCCGGTGTGGACCCGGTCCGCGTCCGTTCCCAGATCGGCATGGTCTTCCAGCGCCCGAACCCGTTCCCCACGATGTCCATCCGGGACAACGTGCTGGCCGGCTACAAGCTCAACGGCACCCGCCTGAACAAGTCCCGTGCGGACGAGCTCGTGGAGAAGTCCCTGAGCGGCGCCAACCTGTGGAACGAGGTCAAGGACCGCCTCGACAAGCCCGGCTCCGGCCTCTCCGGCGGTCAGCAGCAGCGTCTGTGCATCGCCCGCTCCATCGCGGTGCAGCCCGACGTGATCCTCATGGACGAGCCCTGCTCCGCGCTCGACCCGATCTCCACCCTCGCCGTCGAGGACCTGATCAACGAGCTCAAGGAGGAGTACACGGTCATCATCGTCACGCACAACATGCAGCAGGCCGCGCGCGTGGCGGACAAGACCGCGTTCTTCAACATCCAGGGCGTCGGCAAGCCCGGCAAGCTGATCGAGTACGACGACACCGACGTCATCTTCAACAACCCCTCGAGCCAGCAGACCGAGGACTACGTCTCCGGCCGCTTCGGCTGAGCCGTCCCGCGCTCCGTCCCCGACCCCGTCCGGCCGCACGCCGGGCGGGGTCGCGGCGTCTGCGGGGCCGGGCGTCGTCGTCGGGCGCGGCCTCAGGCCAGCGGGACGAGGGCCAGCGTGCCGAGGAGGCCGAGAAGGGCGCAGGCCACCGGCGTGAGCACCCACCAGCCGACCACGCGCAGCACGGTGGGCCAGCGCACGGACGCGTAGGTCTGCGTCTGGCCGGCGCCCACGATGGCCGCCGTCGCCGTGTGGGTGGAGGACAGGGGCAGGTGGAACACCAGGGATCCGACGAACAGCAGGCCCGCGGGGATGACGGCGGCCACGGACGCCCGCAGGGGGTCGAGGCGCACGAGACGCTCGGTGAGGGTCCAGGCGATCCGCCAGGCGCCGCCCAGCGTGCCGAGCCCGACCGCGAGGGCGAACAGGAACGCGCCCCCCACGAACTCGGCCGTCAGGGCGTCCGGCGCCAGGACGGACCCGGACCCCACCAGCACGGCGGCCCACAGCACCCCCATGCGCTGACCGGCCTGCAGGCCGTGGCCCATGGCCATGGCGCTGGCGGAGATGCCCAACGCGACGCGGGCCCGGTGCTGGACGTTGACCGTGGTGCCCCGGGTGGCGAGCCGCATGGCGGGGGCGGTGAGCAGGCGGGCGAGCGCCCACGCGATCAGGGGCGAGAGCAGCAGGCTGAGCAGCACCTCGGCGCGGACGAGGTCGAAGATGGTGAGGGCGACGTCGATGTCCAGACTCAGGCGCACGGCGAGGTGGCTGCCCGCCAGCGCGGAGATCAGCGCGTGCGTGCTGGAGCCGGGCAGGCGCCGCCACCACAGCAGCAGACCCCACACGAGGGTCACCACGCAGGACACGCCCACGGCCAGGGGGCCGATCTCGCTGCGCACCGCGGGCGAGGTGAAGTAGTGCACGCTCAGCGTGATGAACCCGATGCCCAGCAGCGCGCCCACGGTGTTGACCGCCCCGGTCAGGAGGAGGGCCCCGCGCGGTGTCAGCGCCCGGTACCGGACAGGCAGCGCCGCGGCGTTGGGGGCGTCGCGGAACCCCATCAGCGCGCCGACGGCGCACAGCAGCACGAGGACGACGGCGAGCCCCGCGGTCACGGCGCCTCCACCGGCTCAGGACTCACGGACGAGCACCATGCCCAGGTCCATGTTCACGCGGGAGAGGGCCTCGAGCGCCGCGTGCAGCGCCCAGGCGACCTCGCGCTGGCGGTTGTAGTCGCGCTGCAGCAGGTCCATGCCGAGGTCGGCGAGCCACTCGACCATGATCCGCTCCGTGCGGCGGGAGGCGCGCAGCAGCTGCATCCACGTGGCCTCCAGGGCGTCGAGGTCGCGCATCTCGGCGGCGCCGCGGGCGAGCAGCTCGGCCTGACGACCCACGGTCTCGAGGACGTCGAGGGCGTGCGTCGGCAGCTCCTCGAGGTCGGCCCGCTGGATCAGCACGCCCGCCGACACGACGCGCCGGGTGGTCGCGTGCACGCCGCTGGCCAGCCGGTAGAGGTCCTGACGGGGCAGCGGAGTCACGTAGGCGCTGCGCAGCGCGGTGAGGAAGGCCATGAGGGTGGCGCTCGAGGACGAGTCGAGCTCCTCGAGCTCACGGGCGGCACGGTCCGCCTCGGGTCCGCGGGTCCCCGCGACCTGGGCCACCAGATGCACGGACCGGTGCAGGGCCTCGGCGAGGTCCGCCATGTGGCGCAGCGCCGGGGTGTCGCGCGTGACGAGCCAGGGCATGCGGGGGGACATGGGCAGCGGTCGCTCTCTCGTCGACGGGTGGCGAAGGGGTCGACGACGACGCCGGGCCGGGAACGCCTCTCGGCGGAAGGCCGCTCGCAGCGGCTATGTGTTGGAGCCCGGGGTTACCAGCGGCCCGGCGCCGTCCCCTTCAGTCTAGCGATCCGTCCCGAAACGCTCGACCCGCCGCCTCCAGGGCGTCGGCGGTGCTGACCAGGCGCGCGGCCCGGCGGGTGAGGGCGGCGGCGCGGTCCGGGGCGGCGGCCTCGGAGCCCTCGGCGTGCTCGACCTGGCCCAGGGCCACGACGCGGGCGTAGGCGGCGGCGCGCTCGAACGCGACGTCGATCTCGGAGCGGTAGGCGCCCGTGAGGATCGTGTCCGTGAGGCGGCGCAGCTCGGCCGGCCCCGGCGGCTCGACGGCGCCCGCCACGACGCGCGAGGCGTAGGCGGCGTGCCCCGCGCGGTACCAGGCGGCCCAGCGCTCGCCGTCGCGGGTCGTCGCCTCCTGCAGCGCGTACAGGCGCCACAGGGCGCCGGCGAGCGAGACGGGCGGGGCGTCTGCCCACAGCTCGGCGAGCGTCTCGACGCCGAGCTCGCGGACCAGCCCGACCAGCCGCTCGACGACGGCCGGGTCCTCCTCCGCGCGGCCGCCGGCCACGAGGGCGTGGGCCAGGCGCGAGGCCGCCGCGGCCACCTCCTGCGGGTCTTCGCCGCCGGCGAAGTGCGTGAGCTCCTGCGGTTCCGAGAGGCGGGGCCGGTGGGGGCGCAGCACGCCCGAGGCGCTCGAGCTGGCGCCGCGGCCGGCGGGCAGGCGGTGACGTGCCATGGGCGGGCTCCCTTCGAGGGCGCATCGGGGTGGGGATGTGGTCGCCGGAGGCGGCGGCCCCGTCCACGGTAGTGCCCCGGACGCCTGGGCTACCATCGGAGGGCACCCGCGAGGGTCGCCGTCGTCGGCCGCACGCCGTCGTCGTCGGCCGCGGGTGGGGGCCTTTAGCTCAGCTGGCAGAGCATCGGACTTTTAATCCGCCGGTCGCGGGTTCGATCCCCGCAGGGCCCACCGGAGAGCGGCCCCTGACCAGGCATGACGCCCGGTCAGGGGCCTCTCCCTAGGATGGAGCCATGAGCCCCACGCCCGCACCAGTCACCGAGACGATCAGTTCCGGCCACAGCGTGGTGTGGTCGCGCCCGCCGGCGGAGCGCGCGGGCACGGACCTGGTGCTCGTGTTCCACGGCTACGGCTCCAACGAGGTCCGCGCGGCGCGCCGCCACTTCCCGATGCTCCCGGAGCGGTGCACCGGCCTGGCGGTGCGCGGCGGCTTCGAGATCGACGAGACGGCCTCCGAGGGCCCGGGCGACCCCGGCGCGCACGGCTGGTTCCTGCTCGACCTGCTGCTGCAGTCCGACTTCGCCCAGGTGCTCGCCGCCGCCCACCGCGTGTTCGACGTGCTCTCCGCCGAGGAGGTCGTGGCGGCCGGCTTCCGCACGGTCTCGGTGCTCGGCTTCTCCCAGGGCATGGCCATGGCGACGACGGTCCTGCGTCTGCGCCCCGAGGCGTTCACCTGCGGTGTGGGCCTGAGCGGCTTCGCCGTCGACAACGAGCTGCTGGCCATGCTCGACTCCCCGGCCGAGGGACCGGGCCCGCGCCCGTTCTTCTGGGGCCGGGACGCCGAGGATCCCGTGATCCATCCGGACGCCGTCGCCCACACCCGCGCGTGGGCCGAGGAGCACACCCGCCTGACCGTGCGCACCTACCCCGGGATCTTGCACGGGACCGGCCCCGACGAGGTCCGTGACGTGCGCATCTTCCTCGAGCACTCCCTGCGCGCGGCGACGCCCGGGTCCTGACCGCGGGGGTCGCGCGCCGATACTGTGGCGCGCATGGCAAAGAACTCGACGATCGGCCGGTACGCGTCCGGGAAGGTGAAGGACTTCGGGCTGAAGTCGGCACTCGATGAGAACGGCGAGCCCACGGAGGGCTTCGAGAAGGCCCTCTCCACGGTGTTGGCGGTCCAGCGCCCCCTGGTCCTGAAGAACATCCAGCGCATGGCGGCGAAGCACCCGGGGGAGAGCCCGGAGCGTCTCGCCGAGCGGCTCGGGCAGCAGTACCTGACCACCGTCACGGGGGCCGGTGCCGCCGTGGGCGGCACCGCGATCGTCCCGGGCATCGGCACCGTGGCCGCGCTCGGCCTGTCCGGTGCCGCGGTCGCCGGCTTCATGGAGGCCACCGCCCTCTACGCGCAGTCCCTCGCCGAGCTGCACGGCATCACCACGCAGGACCCGCAGCGCGCCCAGGCCCTCGTCATGGGCCTCATGCTCGGCGACGACGCCAAGGAGCTGCTCCGCGAGGCCGCCGCCAAGGCCGGCCGTCCCTACGACCCGCAGTCCAGCCTCAACGCGCTCGCGGGCACCGCATCGGGCACCGGCATCAGCGCGTTCGTGGTGGATCGCCTCAAGAGGACGTTCATGCGCAAGATGCGCCTGCGGCAGGGTGCCGGCTTCGTGGGCCGCGCCGTGCCGTTCGGCGTGGGCGCCGTGATCGGCGGCGTGGGCAACCGCGCCATGGGCAAGGCCGTGATGGAGAACGCCGCGGAGCTCTTCAGCCCCCTGCCGATGGTGATCCCCGGCGAGATCCGCGAGGGCGCCGCACAGGGGCGCGCCGATGGCACCAAGGACGACGGCGGCGTCTTCGGTGCGATCCGTCGCGCCCTGCCCGGCGGCAAGGACGAGAAGGACGACAGGCAGAAGAAGGGCAAGCCCGCCGCCTGACGGCCCCGCCCCCGCGCGTCCGTCGCCCCCGCCCCCGCGCTTTCGAACGTGAGAGAGGCCCAATCTCACGTTCGAAAGCGCCCATTCGCCCCATTCCACGTTCGAAAGTGCGGGGCGGGAGCCGCGGCTCAGAGGAACAGCGTGGCCACCCCGTGGATCGCCAGGCCCGCGAGCGCGCCGACGACCGAGCCGTTGATGCGGATGAACTGCAGGTCCTTGCCCACGAACAGCTCGAGGGTGCGCGCGGTCTGCTCGCCGTCCCAGCGGGCGACCGTCTCCTCGATCACCCCGGTGAGCGCCGGGCCGTAGGAGCTCAGCGCATACGCCGCGGCGCGGCGGGCGTGGCCGTCCACGCGGTCGCGCAGCTCGGGGTCCTCCTGCAGGCGGGCGCCGAGGTCGCGCAGGGCGGCCACGAGCGCGCGATGCAGGTCGGAGGACGGGTCCTCGAGCGCGTCCAGGAGCGAGTCCCGCAGGGAGACCCAGGCCCGCCCGGCCCACGCACGCAGCCGTTCGTCCGCGAACAGGTTCCGCTTGAACCGCTCCACCGAGGCGCGGGTGGCCGGCTCGTTCCGCATCTCGTCGGCGAGGCGGTCGAGCCAGTCGTCGACGGCGCGGCGGGCCTCGTGCTCCCGGTCGCGGCGGATGCCGGCGAGATACTTGAGGGTCTCGGCGTGCAGTCGCTCGGCGAGGAGGCGGTCCACGAGGTCCGGGCTCCACTCGGGGGAGCGACGGCGCACCGTCTCGACGAACAGCTCGGGGTGGGCGGCCACCCAGTCCCCGGTGTGGGCGACCACGAGGTCCACCACGCGCTCGTGGTGCCGTCCGGCCACCACGTCCTCCAGCACGCCCGCGAGCGTGGGGGACCAGTCCGGGGCCACCATGTGGCGTTCCATCAGCTGGCGCAGCAGCTCCTGGACGGCGTCGTCGTCGGCCGCGGCCATGGCGCCCCGGGCCGCCGTGGCGATCTCCCGGGCGGTGCGGGCCGCGTTCTCCTCACGTCGCAGCCAGCCGCCGGCGGCCTCGGCCACCTTCAGTCCGTCGACCTTCTCGTGGGCGACCTCCGAGTCCAGGAAGTTCTCCTGCACGAACTCGGTCAGCGCGGCGCCGAGCTGGTCCTTCTTCCGCGGGATCAGGGCGGTGTGCGGCACGGGCACCCCCATCGGGTGGCGGAACAGCGCCGTGACCGCGAACCAGTCCGCCAGTGCGCCGACCATGCCGCCCTCCGCGGCGGCGCGCACGTAGCCCCACACCGGGTGGGTGTCCTGCAACGGGAACGCGACCACGAACACCACGGCCAGCAGGATGAGCAGCCCCAGGGCGACGGCCTTCATGCGCCGCAGGCCCGCCGCGCGTTCGAGGGCGCCGGCGCTGAGCAGCTGCTGGGCGGGGTCGGGGGAGAAGGACACGGGAGGCTCCTGATCGCGTGCACCGAATGGTCCCCACCAGTTAACCAGCCGGGCACCCTGCGGTGACGTGGCCGGCACACGCGCTCCCTAGCCTGGCGGCGTGCCCGCTCTCGTGATCGCCCACCGCGGTGCCTCCGCCGCCTTCCCCGAGCACACCCGCGCCGCCATGCTCCACGCCCTCGCCGTGGGCGCGGACGGTCTCGAATGCGACGTCCAGCTCACGCGGGACCGCGAGGTCGTCTGCTGGCATGACCCCACCGTGGACCGCACCTCGGACGGGCGCGGCGCCGTCGCGGACCACACGCTGGATCGTCTGCGCGGTCTCGACGTCGTCTCGTGGCACGCCCGGCGTCCGGGGGCCGAGCCCGCCACGACGACGGCGCCGCCCGCCGTGTACGACGGCGCGGGGGAGCAGGTGCTCACCCTGACCGACCTCCTGGCGATCGCGACGGCCGCGGACCGGCCGCTGCGCCTGGCCGTGGAGCTCAAGCACCCCTCCCCGTTCGGGCATGAGCTCGAGGAGCGGGTGCTGCGGGAGCTGCTGCAGGCCGGCTGGGACCCGGAGACCGGCCGGGTGGGTCAGGTGCAGGTGTCCCTCATGAGCTTCCATCCGGACGCGCTGCGCCACGTGGCTCCGCTGGCCGGCACGGACCCCCTCTGCCCCCTGATGGACCTCATGCCGACGGAGCTGCCGACCCGGCTCGCGCAGGGGCCGCTGAGCCGGGCGGCGGTGCGTGCGGCGGCGCGTCAGTCGCTGGCGGGGTCCGAGGCGCTCGTCTGGCGCGGCCGGGCCGGGATGGCGGGGCCCTCCGTGGCCTACGTGCGGGAGCACCTGGCGGACGTGAAGGCGTGGCTGGCGGCGGGGCGGCGGCTGCGGGTGTGGACCGTCGACGAGCGCGAGGACGCCGATTTCCTCCTCGCCCAGGGGGTGCAGGAGCTCACCACCAACCGTCCGGAGGACGTGCTGCGCTGGGTCCGCGAGCGGGCCGCCGCGCGTCGGGAGCGGATGCCCACCGGGGCCTGAGGGCGCCGCGCCGCACGCGCAGACGTGGCCTGCGTTGCGTCCCCGCCCGCGCTTGTGGCTATAGTCACGTCCAGGACCGTGCTCCAGGTCACACCCGACGGCGCGGTCCCCTCGCACCCGCGTCTCGGCTGAGACCTCTCCCGGAGGAGCCCCCATGGCCACCCGTCTGCGTCACCGACTCCTGTCCGCCGCCGCGCTCACCGCGGCCGGAGCCCTGCTCGTCACCGGCTGCGCACAGAGCCAGCGCGACGGCGGCGGCTCCGGCGGCTCGGGCGGGGGCGACGCCGCCCAAGTGGACGGCTCGTTCCTCTTCGCGGCCTCCTCTGACCCGAAGACCCTGGACCCGGCCTTCGCCTCCGACGGCGAGACCTTCCGGGTCTCCCGTCAGATCTTCGAGGGACTCGTGGGCACGAAGCCGGGCACCGCGGACCCCGCGCCGCTGCTCGCCGAGTCCTGGGAGTCCTCGGAGGACGGCCTGACCCACACGTTCCAGCTGAAGGAGGGCGTGACGTTCCACGACGGCGAGCCGTTCAACGGGGAGGCCGTGTGCGCCAACTTCGACCGCTGGTACAACTTCACGGGCATCCAGCAGTCGGAGACCCTCTCGTACTACTACGGCAAGCTGTTCCGCGGCTTCGCGGACAAGCCCGAGGACGCCGTCTACCAGGAGTGCGAGGCCACCGGCGAGCACGAGGCCACGATCACGCTCGCGCAGCCGTTCGCGGGCTTCATCTCCTCCCTGTCCCTGCCGGCCTTCGCCATGCAGTCGCCGAAGGCGCTCGAGGAGTACAAGGCGGACGAGGTCGGCGGCACCGCCGAGTCGCCCCAGATGTCCGAGTACGCCCGGGCACACCCCACCGGCACCGGCCCCTACAAGTTCGAGTCCTGGAGCGTGGGCGAGGACGTCAAGCTCACCGCCAACGAGGACTACTGGGGCGAGGGCGGCGACGTCACGGACATCACCTTCCGCGTGATCGACGACCCGGTGGCCCGCCGTCAGGCGCTCGAGGCCGGGGACATCGACGGCTACGACCTCGTGGCCCCTGCAGACACCGCGGCCCTGTCCGAGGCCGGCTTCAACGTGGTGGCCCGCGACCCGTTCACCATCCTCTACCTGGGCCTGAACCAGGAGAAGGAGGAGCTCCAGGACGTCCGGGTGCGCCAGGCGATCGCCTACGCGATCGACAAGGACGCCCTGATCGCGCAGACCCTTCCCGAGGGCACGGAGCCCGCGACCCAGTTCATCCCGAAGTCCGTGAACGGGTACAGCGAGGACGTCACCACGTACGAGCACGACCCCGCCAAGGCCAAGGCGCTGCTCGCCGAGGCCGGCTACCCGGACGGCTTCACGATCGACTTCAACTACCCCACGGGCGTCTCGCGCCCGTACATGCCGACCCCCGAGCAGGCGTTCTCCAACCTCTCGAGCCAGCTGGCCGAGGTGGGCATCACGGTGAACGCGAAGCCGGCCAAGTGGAGCCCGGACTACCTCGACCAGGTGCAGGGCTCCGCGGACCACGGCATCCACCTGCTCGGCTGGACCGGTGACTACAACGACACGGACAACTTCGTGGGCGTGTTCTTCGGCCAGGAGAAGCCCGAGTTCGGCTTCACCGACGAGGAGCTGTTCTCCGCCCTCGAGGAGGCCCGCCAGATCCCGACGCTCGAGGAGCAGACGCCGAAGTACCAGGAGATCAACGAGCAGATCTCCGAGATCGTCCCGGCGGTCCCGCTCGCCCACCCGGCCCCGTCGCTGGCCTTCGACAAGCGCGTGGCCTCCTACCCGGCGAGCCCGGTCAACGACGAGGTCTTCAACGAGATCGACCTGACCGAGTGAGCCCGGCGGGCCGGGGACGACCCGCCCCACCGGCGACGACGGCGCCGCGCCCCGGCGCCGTCGTCGCCGGCCCGCCCGCCACCGCCCGTCCCTCGCACCGACCGGCCCGGCCCCCGCGCCGGCATGGAGGCCCCTCGTGCTCAGACTCATCGGCAAGCGCCTGCTGCTGCTGATCCCCACCCTGTTCGGACTGTCCGTCCTGCTGTTCGTGTGGGTCCGCAGCCTGCCCGGCGGCCCCGCCACCGCCCTGCTCGGCGATCGCGCCACCCCCGAGGCCGTGGCCCGGGTGAACGCGGCGTACGGCTTCGACAAGCCGCTGCTCGAGCAGTACGTCACCTACATGGGGCGGCTGCTGCGCGGCGACTTCGGCACCTCGATCATGACGAATCGGTCTGTGGTCGAGGAGTTCGCGGACCGTTTCCCGGCCACGCTGGAGCTCTCGATCTTCGCGATCGTGTTCGCGGTGGTCATCGGCATCCCGCTCGGCTACTGGGCCGCCCGCCATGTGGGCCGGTGGCAGGACGACGTCGCCGTCGTGCTGTCCCTGATCGGCGTGGTGGTGCCCGTGTTCTTCCTGGCGTTCATCCTCAAGTGGGTGTTCGCGGTGAAGCTGGGCTGGCTGCCGACGGACGGCCGACAGGACCCGCGGATCGACGCCACCCACTACACGAACTTTTACGTGTGGGACGGCATCATCACCGCCGAGTGGGACGCGGCCCTGAATGCGCTGACCCACCTGGTGCTGCCCGGCATCGCGCTGGGCACCATCCCGCTGGCGATCATCGCGCGCATCACCCGCGCCTCCGTGCTGGACGTGCAGGACGCGGACTTCGTGCGCACGGCCCGCGCCAAGGGCCTGGCCCCGCGCCTGATCCGGGACCGGTTCATCATGCGCAACGCCCTGCTGCCGGTGAGCACCACGCTCGGCCTGCAGCTGGGCCTGCTGATCTCCGGGGCGGTGCTCACCGAGACGGTGTTCGCGTTCAACGGGATCGGCCGGTTCCTCGCGCAGGCGATCTTCCAGCTCGACTTCCCGGTGCTGCAGGGCTTCATCATCTTCATCGCCTTGCTCTACTCGCTGATCAACCTGGTCGTGGACGTCTCCTACGGCCTCATCGACCCGAGGGTGCGTGTCTCATGAGCGTGAACCTGCCCCCCAGCCCCGGCGGCGGACCCACCGAGCACGCCGTCGAGCACGCGCTGGCGCCCGTCGAGGCCGGGGCCACCCAGGCGACCACCGAGGCCGCCGCGGACACCCGCGGCACCTCCGTGTGGGGCGCCGCGTTCCAGCGGCTGCGCCGCAACCCGGCGGCGATCGCCGGCGCCGTGATCGTGCTGCTCTTCGTGCTCGTGGCCGTCCTCGCCCCGGTGCTGGCCCCGTACGCGGGCACGGCCACACCGGGCATGCGCGAGATCCGCCCCACCCACGTGCCCGGCCCCGGTGAGGTGGCCGGCTACCCGCTGGGCCTGGACCGCTTCGGCGGGGACGTGCTCTCCAAGCTGATCTGGGGCGCGCAGGCCTCGCTGCTCATCGGCGTCGTCTCGACGGCGTTCGGCCTGGCCGGCGGCATGCTGCTCGGCCTGCTGGCCGGCACGTTCGGCGGCTGGGTGGACTCCGTGGTGATGCGCGTCGTGGACATCCTGCTCTCGGTGCCGAACCTGCTGCTGGCGGTGTCCATCGCGGCGATCCTCGGGCAGACCCCGTTCGCGGTGATGATCGCGATCGGGGTGGCGCAGGTGCCCGTGTTCGCGCGGCTGCTGCGTTCCTCGATGCTCACGCAGAAGGGGTCGGACTACGTGCTCGCGGCGCAGACCCTCGGCCTCTCGCGCGGGCGGATCACGATGTCCCACGTGCTGCCGAACTCGCTGGGCCCCGTGATCGTGCAGGCCACGCTCACGCTGGCCACGGCCGTGATCGACGCGGCCGCCCTGTCCTTCCTCGGCCTCGGCGGCGGCCGCCCCGAGACCGCCGAGTGGGGCCGCATGCTCACCTACGCGCAGGCCGAGCTGGGCATCAACCCGTGGCTCGCGTTCCTGCCCGGCCTGTGCATCGCCATCACCGCGCTCGGCTTCACCCTGCTGGGCGAGTCCCTGCGCGAGGCCCTCGACCCGACCTCCCGGAGGCGCTGACCATGGACCCCAAGCACGACGACGGCGCGCCCGGCCCCGGCGCGACACCCGCGGTCCCCGCGGCCGGCGCCCCGCTGCTGGAGATCCGCGACCTGGACGTGGAGTTCACCACCCAGCAGGGCACCGTACAGGCCGTGGAGGGCGCGTCCCTCACGCTCCCGGCCGGGGGCACGCTGGCGATCGTGGGCGAGTCCGGCTCGGGCAAGTCCACCACCGCGATGGCCGCGATCGGCCTGCTGCCCGGCAACGGCCGGGTCACGGCAGGCTCCGTCCGCTTCGCGGGCGCGGAGCTCGTGGGCCTGCCCGAGTCGCGGATGCGCGGCATCCGCGGCCGCCGGATCGGTCTGGTGCCGCAGGACCCGATGTCCAACCTCAACCCCGTGACCCGGGTGGGTCAGCAGATCGGGGAGACCCTGCTGACCCACGGCATGGCGACGAAGAAGGACGTGGGGGCCGCCGTCGTCGAGGTGATGGAGCGCGCCGGCATCCCCGAGCCGGCGCGGCGGGCCAAGCAGTACCCGCACGAGCTCTCGGGCGGTCTGCGCCAGCGCGTGCTGATCGCCATCGGCCTGGCGTGCCGGCCGCAGCTGCTGATCGCGGACGAGCCGACCTCCGCCCTGGACGTGACGGTGCAGCAGGTGATCCTGGACCAGATCGACGAGATGACCCGCGAGCTCGGCAGTTCCGTGCTGCTGATCACCCATGACCTCGGCCTCGCGGCCGAGCGGGCGCAGCAGCTCGTGGTGATGCACCGCGGACGCGTGGTGGAGTCCGGCGACGCGCGGGCCATCCTCGAGGACCCGCAGCACGCCTACACCCGCTCGCTCGTGGCGGCCGCGCCGTCGGTGGCGGCGGCCCGCCTGCTGCCCGAGGCCTTCGATCCCGCGCCCGTCGCCCTGGCCGAGGACGACACCGCGGCCCTGACCACGGTGGCCCTGGCGAAGCAGGACCTCACCCCGCTGGTGGAGATCCGCGACCTCACCAAGGTCTATCCCGTACGCGGGCACGAGGACTTCATCGCCGTGAAGGACGTCTCCCTGAAGATCCCGCGCGGCAAGACCGTCTCGATCGTCGGCGAGTCCGGCTCCGGCAAGACGACGACGGCGCGCATGCTGTTGAAGCTGATCGAGCCGACGTCGGGGCGAATCAGCTTCGAGGACAAGGACGTGCTCAGCCTCAAGGGCGAGGACCTCAAGGACTTCCGCCAGCGGGTGCAGGCCGTGTTCCAGGACCCGTTCTCCTCCCTGAACCCCTCGTTCACGGTGGGCCGCATCATCGAGGAGCCGCTGCAGACGTACCGGCGCGGCACCGCGAAGGAGCGCCGGGCCCGCGTGCTGGAGCTCATGGAGCAGGTGGCCCTGCCCTCGCATTTCCACCGCCGGTACCCGGCCGAGCTCTCCGGCGGCCAGCGTCAGCGCGTGGCGATCGCCCGCGCGCTCGCGCTGAACCCGGAGCTGATCGTGTGCGACGAGCCCGTGTCCGCGCTGGACGTGCTGGTGCAGGACCAGATCCTCACGCTGCTGCGGCGCCTGCAGGAGGAGCTGGGGCTGAGCTACCTGTTCATCTCGCACGACCTCGCGGTGGTGCGCCTCATCTCGGACTACGTGTGCGTGATGAAGGACGGCGAGGTGGTGGAGGCGGCCAGCTCGGAGGAGGTCTTCACCAACCCCCGGCACCCGTACACCCGCCGCCTGCTCGCCTCGATCCCGGGCAACGAGCTGGGCATCGCCGTCGAGGCGAACGGGACGCACGTCTGAGCGCTGACCGGGCCGGACGGTCGGGTGCAGAAGCGCCCCGTTCGTGTCGACCGAGCCGCAGCGACATCACCGCCGGGCGGACCGGCGGTGATGTCGCTGGGCGTCGGTCGGACGGTCGGGCGCGGTGCTCAGCGGGCGAGCTCCCACGTCAAGCGGGCGATCGCCTGCTCCTCGTCCGTGGGGACCACGAGCACCGGGATCGCCGACTCCGGCGCGGAGATCGTGTGGGGCCCGGCCACGCGGGCGCGGTTGGCCTCGGCCTCGTAGGCCACCCCGAGCGCCTCGAGCCGGTCGAGCACGCGCGCCCGGAACGGAGCCGAGTTCTCGCCGATCCCGGCGGTGAACACGATCGCCTGCGCCCCGCCCACGGCCACGTGGTAGCCGCCCACGTACTTGGCCAGCCGGTAGGAGGCCACGTCCAGGGCGTTGCGGGCGCGGCCGTCCCCGGAGGCGGCGTTCTCCAGCACCTGGCGCATGTCCGCCTCCCCGGCCAGGCCCAGCAGGCCGGAGCGCCTGTTCATGAGGGTGTCCAGCTCCTCGGCGTCGTAGCCGTGGTTCCGCATGAGGTGGGTGACCACGGAGGGGTCCAGGTCGCCGGAGCGGGTGCCCATCACCAGGCCGGCCAGCGGGGTGTAGCCCATGGAGGTGTCCACGGAGACGCCGTCGCGGATGGCGGTGGCGGAGGCGCCGTTGCCCAGGTGCAGCACCACGGCCCGGAACTCCCCCCGCGGGATGCCCAGATGCTCCGCGGCGAGGCCGGTGACGAGGTCGTGGCTCGTGCCGTGGAAGCCGTAGCGGCGGATGCCGTGCTCCGTGTAGACCTCGTCCGGCAGGGCGTACTGCCAGGCCTCGCGGGGCATGGTCTGGTGGAACGAGGTGTCGAACACGACCACCTGGGGCATGTCCGGCCAGCGCTCGGCCATGGCGCGCAGCCCCTGGGCGGCGGCGGGGTTGTGCAGCGGGGCCAGCGGGGCGAGGCGCTCGATCGCGCGGATCACCTCGTTGGTCACCCGGGCCGGGGCGGTGAACCGCTCGCCGCCGTGGACCACGCGGTGGCCGGCGGCGTCGATGGTGCGCCCGCCGGTCGCCTCGGCCAGCTCGGCCTCCACCTGCTCGAGGGCGGCGGCGTGGTCCGGCACGCCGGAGCCGGGGACGCCGATGCGCTCCACCAGGCCCTGGGCGAGGACGGGCACCGGGGCGTCCGTGCCGTCGTCGGCCAGCTCACGGAGCTGGTACTTCAGGGACGACGAGCCGGAGTTGATGACAAGGACGAGCACGGGGGACTCCTTCCGGGGCGTCAGCCCTGGGCCTGGGCCTGGATGGCGGTGATGGCGACGGTGTTGACGATGTCCTCCACGGTGGTGCCGCGGGAGAGGTCGTTGACGGGCTTGTTCAGGCCTTGCAGCACGGGCCCGACGGCGACCGCCCCGGAGGACTGCTGGACGGCCTTGTAGGTGTTGTTGCCGGTGTTCAGGTCCGGGAACACGAACACGGTGGCCTGGCCGGCCACCTCGGAGCCGGGCATCTTCGAGGCCGCGACGGAGGCGTTGACGGCGGCGTCGTACTGCAGCGGGCCCTCCACCTTCAGCTCGGGGGCGCGCTCCCTCACGAGCTCCGTGGCGGCGCGGACCTTGTCCACGGACTGCCCGGAGCCGGAGGCGCCCGTGGAGTAGGAGAGCATGGCGACGCGCGGGTCCACCCCGAACTGGGCGGCGGTGGCCGCGGACGCCACGGCGATGTCCGCGAGCTGCTGCGCGTCCGGGTCCGGGTTCACGGCGCAGTCGCCGTACACGAGGGCGCGGTCCGGCAGCAGCATGAAGAACACCGAGGAGACGATCGAGACGCCCGGCTTCGTCTTCACGAACTCCAGCGCGGGGCGGATGGTGTTGGCGGTGGTGTGGGCGGCGCCGGAGACCATGCCGTCCACGTCGCCCAGGTGGACCATCATCGTGCCGAAGTAGGCGCCCTCCTGCATGACCTCGCGGGCGCGCTCGGCGTCCACGCCCTTGTGGACGCGCAGCCGGGCGTACTCCTGCGCGTAGCGCTCCAGGTCCGGGGAGTCGGCGGGGTCCACGAGCTCGATCCCGGTCAGGTCCACGCCCTCGCGGGAGGCCAGCTCCCGCACGGCGGCGGCCGGGCCGAGCACCACGAGGTCGCAGACGTCGCGGCGCTGGAGGATCTCGGCGGCGCGCAGCACGCGGGCATCCTCGCCCTCGGGCAGCACGATCCGGCGGCGGTCCGCGCGGGCGCGGGAGATCAGCTCGTGCAGGAAGCGCAGAGGGGTGACGACGTCGGTGCGTGGCAGGTCGAAGCGGGCCAGCAGCTCGTCCCCGTCCACGCGCTGGTGCCAGGTGCCCAGGGCGGCGGCGGTCTTGCGGGGCTGGGCGCTGGAGAGCTCGGAGCGCACCCGGGAGACCTTCGCGGCGGTGGTGAACGTGTCGTCGTGGGTGACGAACACGGGGAAGGCCGCGCCCAGGTAGAGCCGCTGGAGCTGGCGGTTCGGGAGGATGCCGTTGGTGAGGATCATGCCGGAGGGGGTGGGGAAGTCCGGGGTCAGCGAGGAGGCCACGGTGGCCAGGATCGCGTCGGAGCGGTCGCCGGAGACGATCACGAGCGCGCCCTCGCGCAGGACCTCGAGGAAGTTGCCGCCCTCCATGGAGACGGCCTTGACCTCGGCGACGTCGCGGTCCAGCGTCTCCTGCCCGGCCATCTGCTCGAGCCCGAGCGCGTCCGCCACCTCGGCCACCGAGGGGTGCGCGAGCTCGGTCAGCTCGGGCAGCACGTACACGGGCCAGGCGTGGCGGCCGGGGCGCACGGCCGCGCCGACGGCGTCGAGGTCACGGGGGTCCGCGCGGTTGACCATGACGGCCAGCAGCTCGACGCCGGCGTCGTCGAGGGTGCGCCGGGCCAGGTCCACGACGTCGGCCGCCTGCTCGGGTGTCAGGTCCGCGCCGGAGACCACGGCGACCACGGGGGTGCCGAGGTTGCGGGCGAGCTGGGCGTTGAGGTCGAGGTCGGCGGCCGGGTCCGGGCTGATCAGGTCGGTGCCCTCCACCACCACGACGCCGCCCGCCGCCCGCATGGCGTCGTACTGCTCCACGCAGCGCTGCTGGACCTCGTCGCCGCGGCCCTCGGCCATGAGGGTGCGGGCCTCGGCCGCGGTGAGGCCGCCGCGGGCCTGCTCCGGGGAGAGGCCGTACTGCTCGCGCATCAGCAGCACCATGGGGTCGGTCTCCACGTCGTCACCGGGCACCACGGGGCGGAAGTAGCCCACCGTGCCGGAGCGCCGGTACAGCGAGTCGGCCAGGCCCAGGCTGACGAGGGACTTGCCGGCGCCGGTGGACGTGGTGGAGACGAAGATTCCCTGGGGCATGGCGGACCTTCCGGTGGAGGACGGGGCTCGTCGTTCACGGTACCGAGGCCGCGGCGTCGGGGCCCGTCCCGGCCGACGCGGATCGACGTGAGTGAGGCGTGTCTCTCACGCGCGTGACACACATGACTGCACTCGCCCCGTCAAGCATCAAGGACCCTCCCATGGCAACGAGAGCCGACCGCGGCCGCCCCGTGCACAACCCGGACATCGTCGGGTTCACCGACGCCGAACTGAACGAGACGCCGATCCGCCCGCGCTGGAACTCCCTCGGCCCGGGCATCGTCGCCGCGGCCACGGGTGTGGGCGCGGCGGACCTGGTGGCCACCCTGACCGCCGGCTCCCGCTACGGCTACATGCTGCTGTGGGCCGTGGTGCTGGGCGTGATCTTCAAGATCGTGCTCGTGGAGGGCGTGGGCCGCTACTACCTCTCCACCGGCAAGACGATCTTCCAGGGCTGGCGCACCCTCGGGGCCTGGACGTCCTGGTACTTCGGCCCGTACATCCTCATCTGGGGCATCGTGTACGGGGCGACGGCGATGTCCTCCACCGCCCTGCCGCTCGCGGCGCTGTTCCCCGGTGTGGACAGCAAGGTGTTCGCGATCGCCGCGGGCCTGATCGGCCTGGGGCTGGTCTGGCTGGACAGGTACCGGCTCATCGAGTGGCTCATGACGGTGCTGATCGGCGTCATGTTCGTGACGGTGCTGCTCTCCGCGGCGCTGACGGCCCCGAACCTGGGCGAGATCCTCGCCGGTCTCGTGCCGCGCCTGCCCTCCGGCGATCCCCAGGCCATGTTCTACGTGCTCGGCCTGGCCGGCGGCGTCGGCGGCACCATCACGCTCGCGGCCTACGGCTACTGGCTGCGCGAGAAGGGCTGGAACGTCCCGAAGTACCTGAAGGTCATGCGGTTCGACAACGCGACCTCGTACATCCTCACGGGCATCTTCGTGATCGCCACCATGGTCATGGGTGTGGAGCTGCTGCACTCGGCGGGGCTGGCGATCTCCTCGGGTGACAAGGGCCTGCTCGACGTCGGCGACGTGCTGGCCGAGCGCTACGGCTCGGTGTGGTCCACGGTGTTCCTCATCGGATTCTTCGCCGCGTCCTTCTCCTCCCTGCTGGGCGTGTGGCACGGCGTCTCGCTGATGTTCGCGGACTTCTGGACGAACTTCCGCCGGCCCGCCGAGGAGCTGGACCAGGACGACGCGCCGTCGCTGTCCTCGAAGCCCGGCCGCTTCTTCCTGCTGTGGCTGACCCTGCCGCCCATGGCGCTGCTGTTCCTGGACCGGCCGATCTTCCTGATCCTGCTCTACGGCACGCTCGGCGCCCTGTTCATGCCGTTCCTGGCCGTGACCCTGCTGTTCCTCAACAACACGAAGGACGTGCCGCGGCAGTTCCGCAACGGCTGGGTCCGCAACATCCTGCTGGGCCTGACCGCGGCCGTGTTCGTGGCGATCGGCGTGAACGAGCTGTGGAAGGCCCTGCAGCCGCTGATCGGGGGCTGACCGGGTGGCCGGCCGGGTGGGCTCCGACTCGGCCGGCCCTGGCCGGTGACCACGGGCGGCGCAGCGGGCACACTGGTGCCATGATCGTCGCCTTCTCCGTCGCTCCCTCCGGCCAGCCCGCCGACTCCGCCCACCTGCCCGGGGACGCGGACACCGCCTCCGTGCACCGGGCGGTGGCCGCCGCCGTCGCCGTGGTCCGCGCCTCCGGCCTGCCCCACCGCACCTCCTCGATGTTCACGGAGATCGAGGGCGACTGGGACGAGGTGATGGAGGTCGTGCGCGGCGCCGTGGACGCGGTCTCCTCGTACGGCTCCCGGGTCTCGCTCGTGCTCAAGGCGGACATCCGCCCCGGCCACTCGGGCGAGCTGGACGGCAAGCTCGAGCGCCTCGAGGCGGCGCTCGCCGAGGACGGGAACGGGGACGCGGCGGACGCCCGCTGATCCCGGCTGACCCCCAGCCCCCCACCCCCGCCCACCCCCACTTCCGTTCGAGAAACGGGAGCCTCGGGAGGCACCTTCGTTCGAGGAACGGGAGGTCCCCCGACCGCTTTCGTTCGAGGAACGGGAGCCCCACATGCCCAGGAGGTCCGCCATGGCCGTCACCGTGCGACCGGCCACGTCCGACGACGTCGAGCCCCTGCTGCGCGTCAAGGCACAGGCCTGGCGCGAGGCCTACGGCGGGCTGCTGCCCGCCGCGCACCTGGACGCCGTGGACGCGGGCGTGCCGGAGCAGGTCCCGGGGTGGGCCGCGCTGGTCGGCTCGGACCGGGAGCTGTGGGTCGCCGACGACGGCGGCCGGCTGCTCGGCATGGCGCTCGCGGGCCCGCGGCGCAGCCAGGGCGGGGGCCTGCCCGACCTCGAGCTCATGGCGCTCTACGTCCTGGCTGAGGCGTACGGCACGGGCCTGGGTGCGCTCCTGCTGGACGCCGTCGTCGGGAAGCGTCCGGCGGTCCTGCGCGTGCTCGCCGAGAATCCGCGCGCGGTGGCCTTCTACGCGAAGCACGGCTTCGCGCCCGAGGGTGGGCCCGAGCCCATGACCGGGCCGTGGGCGGGCTTGCACGAGCAGTTGGTGGTGCGTCGTGGCTGAGCGGCGGACTCGCTCCGGGCGGGCGTCGGGCTCCCGTTCCTCGAACGGAAGCGGTCGGGGGACCTCCCGTTCCCCGAACGAAGGCGCCTCTGGAGGCTCCCGTTTCCCGAACGAAGGCGTGGGGGCGTGAGCCGGCGGTCGGGTCGGTCGTCGGGTCGGTCGTCGGCGGCGTCCTCGTCGTCGCGGGGGTCGGCCGCCCGGCGCGGCCGGGCCGCGGAGCCGGAGGGGATCGTCCCCGGCGTCCACGAGATCAGCCACGGCACCGCGGAGATCCGCGAGGACCCGTACGAGCCCGGCGCGTTCGTGCTGTACGTCAACGGGGTCGAGTCCTCCCCGCTGGACCCCGACCACCCCGAGCGGATGGGCTTCGAGTACATGCGCTGGGCCGCCGCGGCCGTCCGGGCGCACTGGCCGGAGCCGACGCCGCTGCGGGCCCTGCACCTGGGCGGTGCGGGATGCGCGCTCGCCCGCTGGGTGGACCACGCGTACCCGGGCTCCCACCAGACCGCGGTGGAGATCGACGCCGGCCTGGCCGCCCTCGCCCGCGAGCGCTTCGGCCTGCCCCGCGCCCCGGCCCTGCGCATCCGCGTGGCCGACGCCGCCGAGGTCCTGGCCACGGCCCACCCGGCCAGCCGCGACCTGATCATCCGCGACGTCTTCGCCCCGGACCCCACGGACCTGACCGGTGCCCGCCACATCACCCCGCCGGGCCTCACCGGCCTGGACGCGGCCCGCGCCGCCGCGCGGGTCCTCGCCCCGGGCGGGCTGTACGTGCTCAACGTGGGCGGCGGGCCGGACCTGACGTCGGTGCGGGCGGACGTGGCTGCCGTCGTCGCCGCGTTCGAGCACGTCGAGGTGATCGCGGATCCGCCCATGCTCAAGGGGCGGCGCCGCGGCAACGTCATCGTGGCGGCCTCGGACGCCCCCGTGGCCCGCCCCGCCGCGGACGCCCCGCCCGGCTCCGACCCCCGCGACCGCCTGGCCCGTGCCCTGCGCATGGACGCCTTCCCGGCCCGGCTCGCGGAGGATCCACGCGGCTTCCCCGCGGGTGTCGCGCCCGGGATCACGGGACTCGTCCCGGGCCCCGAGGCGTAGACTGGAGGCACTCGGCCGGGTCCGCCCGGGGCCCGTCGAGTCTGACTCGAGGAGGTCGCCATGTCCGCCCAGACCCAGCCCGCCGCCCCCCGCCGTGAGGACGCACCGCTCGGCGTCCTGGTGGGTGTGGACGGCTCCGACCAGTCCGTCTCCGCCGCCCGCTGGGCCCAGCGCGAGGCCGCCCTGCGCGGCGAGCCGCTGACCCTCGTCACCGCCTACTCGATCCCCGCGTACTGGGGCTACGGCGCGGACGCCGGCGGCGCCGTCCTGGACGACTCCCGCCTCCGCGAGGGCGTGCAGGCCCTCCTGGAGGAGGTCGCCGGCAAGCTCGACGCCGACGGGGTGCGTCCGGAGCTGCGCGTGGAGATCGGCGACGCGGCCGGCGTCCTCGTGGAGCTCTCCGCCGACGCCTCCCTGCTCGTCTCGGGCGCCCGCGGCCGCGGCGGCTTCATGGGTCGCCTGCTCGGCTCGGTGGCCGCCGCGCTGCCCGGCCACGCGCACTGCCCGGTCGCCCTCATCCCCGCCGGGGTCGAGGCCAGCCGCGCGGGGGACAGGACCGCCGTCGTGGTGGGCGTCGATGGTTCCGAGCAGGGCCGTGCCGCCGCTCTCGAGGCCGCGGAGGAGGCCCGCCTCCGCCAGGCCCCGCTGAAGCTCGTGTGTGCCGTCCCGCCCCTGGGCGCGAACGCCGCGTGGCTGGCCGTCAGTCTGGACGAGGAGGCCCGCGAGCGGGAGCTGCGCGAGCGTCTCGACGCCGGCGCCGCGTGGATCAGCTCCGAGTTCCCCGGCCTCGAGGTCCTCACCGAGCTCGTGGACGGCACCCCCGTGGACGTGTTGGTGGACCAGACCGCCACCGCCCGCCTCACCGTGGTGGGCACGCGCGGCCTGGGCGGCTTCGCCGGTGCGATCGTCGGCTCCACCAGCCGCGGCGTCGCGGACCACGCCAAGGGCCCGGTGCTCGTCGTCCCGTTCCGCGAGGACGTCCGCCTCGGCCGCCGCGCCTCGTTCGGCCCGGTCCACGACCAGCCGGAGTCCTGACCGGCGCTCAGCCCCAGCCGAGCTCGTGGAGACGCTCCTCGGAGATGCCGAAGAAATGCCCCACCTCGTGCATGACGGTGACGGTGATTTCGTCCTCGAGCTCGGCGCGGGAGGTGCAGTGGCGGGTGAGCGGGCCGCGGAACACCACGATCCGGTCCGGCATCTGCCACGCGAACTCGGCGCGCTCGGTCAGCGGCACGCCCTCGTAGAGGCCGAACAGCTCGGTGGCCGGGTCCTCCCAGCGCTGCGGCTCGTACTCGTCCTCCACCACCACGACGACGTTCGTCAGCAGCCGTGCCAGTTCGTCCGGGATGCGGGTGAGGGCCGCGGAGACGGCGTCGTCGAACTCCTGCTCGCTCATCCACGTGGCGGCGGGCTGCTCGGGCGACGGACGGTGGTCCACGGCGGCTCCTGGGGGTGCGGGGCTCCGCGGTGCGGAGGGCGGCCGGCCGGCGGCCGGACTTGCCGGAGGGTGTGCGGCCACCATAGACTCCCAGGGTCCACCTCGGGAATCTCGACACCGGACCTGCCCCTATCGTCTAGAGGCCTAGGACACCGCCCTTTCACGGCGGCGACACGGGTTCGAATCCCGTTGGGGGTACGCAGAACGGCCGCCCTCGGCGGCCGGAACGGCACGTGGAGCGTGGATTTGCACGACACTCGGAGGCTCTGCTAGAGTTTCCACTCGTTGCGAAAGCGGCGAGAACAACAGAACATGGCCCTGTAGCGCAGTTGGTTAGCGCGCCGCCCTGTCACGGCGGAGGTCGCGGGTTCAAGTCCCGTCAGGGTCGCTCGGATCGTCCGATCACCGGCATTCGGAAACGGAGTCCGGTGACGCATGGTCCTGGTGACGAAGGTCGCCGGGCTCTGTAGCTCAGTTGGTAGAGCGTACGACTGAAAATCGTAAGGTCACCGGATCGACGCCGGTCGGAGCCACCACTTCGAGAAGGCCCCCCGCAGACGCGGGGGGCCTTCGTCGTCCGGGGGGCTGCTCTGCTCGACCGGGGCTGAGGGGTGGTCACAGGATCTCGACGTCGCCCTCGCCCGCACGCGTGCGGTCCTGGGCATCCTCCTCGATGTGCATGGCGGCGGACTCCGCATTGCGCAGGGAGTCCGGGGCACGTCCCTCCCCGGCCCAGTGCTGCGGGTCGTCCGAGCCGCCGGGCACGGGCTGGCCGTCGCGGCCGTCCTCCGGCTCGGGGTCGCCGGCGGCGTTGGGATCGGCGAGCAGGTCCGTCTCGAGCTCTCGTTCGTCCTCGCGGTCCTCGAAGGGGACGTCAGTCATGGTGCGGGTCCTTCCTCTCACGGGCGGGCCCGTCCGGCGCCGCCGTCGTCGTGGTGTCCCACACCCTAGTGAGGCCGCCCACGCCTCACCAGGGGGCGCCCCCGCCGGGGCCGTGGGCGCGGTCACACCGCCGGGTGAGACCGTCCACTCGGCCGCGCCTCAGGCGGGGAGGCGGCGGGCGGGACCACGTAGGGTCGGGAGGATGAGCGATTCGACACCGCCCTCGACCGAGCCCAGGAGTCCCGAGCGACCCGGGTACCATCCGTCCCCGGCGACCGACCCGGACGCCGGCGTCACCCCAGACACCTCCGCCGCGGCCGCCCGCGACCGCGTCCTGCTGCCGTGGGTGTTCTGGCCCTCCGCGGTCATCGTGCTCTCCTTCGTGGGGGCCACGCTGCTCGCCCCCGACCAGATGACCGTGGGCATCGGCCTGGTCCAGCAGGCCATCATCACGAACTTCTCGTGGTGGTACGCGCTCGTCGCCCTGTTCTTCGTGCTGTTCTGCGGCTACCTCGCGTTCTCCCGCAAGGGCGGGATCACGCTGGGCAAGCCCGATGAGAAGCCCGAGTTCTCCACGCTGTCCTGGTTCTCCCTGCTCTTCGCGGCGGGCATGGGCATCGGCCTCGTGTTCTTCGGCATGACCGAGCCGCTCATGCACTTCACCGATCCGCGGCCCGACGTGGCGGCCGCCAACCCCACCCAGGCGGAGGCCGCCCAGTCGGCGCTGGCCACCACGTTCCTGCACTGGGGCCTGCAGCCCTGGGCGATCTACGCGGTGGTGGGCGTGGCGGTCGCGCTGGCCATCCACCGGCGCGGCCGTCCCCTCGCGCTGCGCTGGGCCTTCGAGCCGCTGATCGGCGAGCGCCGCGTGCGCGGCGGCTGGGGCCACCTGATCGACAACATCGCCCTCATCGGCACCGTCTTCGGCGTGGCCACCTCGCTGGGCCTCGGGGTCACCCAGATGTCCGCGGGCCTGCGCGCGCTGGGCATCGTGCCCGAGGACAGCCCCTGGCTCGAGTACGCCATGATCGGCGCGGTCACCTGCGTGGTGCTCTACACCGTGGTCTCCGGCGTGGAGCGCGGCATGAAGTGGCTGTCCAACACCAACCTGATCCTGGCCGCCGGCCTGCTGCTGTTCATCGCGATCGTGGGACCCACCGCGTTCCTGTTCAAGGAGATGGTGCAGTCCCTCGGCTCCTACATGCAGTACTTCTTCGCGAACTCGCTCAACGTCTCCGCGTTCTACGGCGCCGAGGGCGACGCGTGGCAGGCCGGCTGGAGCGCGTACTACTGGGGCTGGTGGATGTCCTGGACGCCGTTCGTCGGCATCTTCATCGCCCGCATCTCGCGCGGTCGCAACGTGCGCGAGTTCATCGCCGGCGTGCTGCTGGTGCCCACCATGGTGGGCGTGGTCTGGTTCGGCATCCTGGGCGGCACCGCGATCTTCCTCGAGACCACCCGCCCGGCCGGGTACACCTCCGTGGTGGGCGCGGACGGCGCCATCGACTCGAACACCGCGCTCTTCCAGGTGCTCGAGCAGCTGCCCGCGGGCACGATGCTCGTGGTCGGCGCCATCATCCTCTCGGGCATCTTCTTCATCACCTCCGCCGACTCGGGCTCGCTCGTGATGGGCATGCTCGCCACGGGCGGCGACGTGAACCCGAAGGCCACGGTGAAGATCTTCTTCGCCATCGCCACCTCGCTCATGGCCGCGGCCCTGCTGGCCGCCGGCGGCCTGTCCGCGATCCAGGTCCTGGCCATCACCATCGGCCTGCCGTTCTCCGTGATGATGCTGCTGATCTGCCTGGCCACGTTCCGCTCGCTCGGCTACTCCGTGGCGCGGGTGGAGGCGGTGCGCCGCCAGGCCATGCTGGCCTCCATCAAGGACCGCCTGGGCCTCGAGTCCGACGACGACGAGGTGATCGACGCCGGCCCCGTGGCGGCGTCGCAGTGGTGGGCCTCGCTCAGCCGCGACCACCAGCAGCGGATCGCCGATGCGGCCGCCGGCGTCCCGGCCTCGGAGGGGTCCCGCCGCACCCGGCTGCGCCGCCACGAGCACTGACGTCCGCCCCCGGGCGCCCTCCCGGCCCCGACGAGAACGGCCCCTGTCCCGCGCGGGACAGGGGCCGTCGTCGTCGTGGGGGTCAGTCCTCGTGGGACTGGCGGGTGCGGACCACCGGCAGGGTGCCGGTGCGGCTGTGGGCCGCGGCCGACGTGCGGGTGCCCGTGACGAACCAGGCGAGGGTCAGGACCGCGACCCACACGAGACCGATGATGAGCGCGCGGCGCGAATCCGGGATGGTAGCCATGGTGATCACCACGGTGGCCACAAACGCCAGGCCCAGGTAGGTGCCGACGTTGCCCAGCGGCATGGGGAAGGGGGACGGCTCCGCGCCCTGCTCCGCGACGCGCCTGCGCATGGCGCGGTGGGACAGGAAGATCATGGCCCAGGTCAGCACCACGGCGAACGAGGCGACGCCGGCCACCAGGCTGAAGGCGTTCGGGTCCACGGTGATCAGCACCGCGCCGAGCACCATCACGCCCAGCGTCACGGCCACGGACAGCCACGGCACGCCGCCGCGGTTGGTGTGGGTGAAGGCCCGGGGCGCCTGGCCGTCATGGGCCATCGCGTAGAGCAGGCGACCGGACGCGTAGATGCAGGCGTTGATCGCGGAGACGGCGGCCGTGAGCACCACGAAGTTCAGCAGGTGCGGGGCGAAGGGGACGCCGAGGCCCTCGAAGATCTGCACGAACGGGCTGGCCTTGCCGTCCACCTGGTTCCAGGGGACGAGGGCCATGATGACCGCCATCGTCAGCACGTAGAACAACAGGATGCGGATCGGCACCGTGTTGATGGCCTTGGGCAGCACCTTCTCCGGGTTCTTGGCCTCGCCCGCGGCCACGCCGAGGGTCTCGATGCCGCCGAAGGAGAACGTCACGATGGTGAGCGCGGTCAGCACGCCCAGGATGCCGTGCGGCAGGAATCCGCCGTGGTCCACGAGGTTCGCCAGGCTGGCTTGGGTGCCGTCCGCGGTGGAGGCGCCGGTGAAGAGCAGGATCACACCGCCGAAGATCATCGCCACGATGGCCCCGACCTTCACGAGCGTCAGCCAGAACTCGGCCTCGCCGAAGTTCCCGACGTGCGTGAAGTTGATCAGGCCGACCACGAGGATCGTGGCGGCGACCCAGGCCCAGGCCGGGACCCCCGGGAACCAGAACGCCATGTACGTGGTGATGGCGGCGGTGTCCGCGACGATCACGACGGCCAGCTCGAAGACGAAGGTCCAGCCGGTCACGTAGCCGGCGAAGGGGCCGAGATAACGGGAGGCATAGGCGGCGAAGGAGCCGGAGACGGGCTCACGGAGCGTCATCTCGCCGAGGGCGCGCATCACGAGGAACACGGCGGCGCCGGCGACGAGGAAGGACAGGATCACGCCCGGCCCGGCGGCCTGGATGCCGCCGGCCGAGCCGTAGAAGAGGCCGGTGCCCACCGCCGTGCCCAGGGCGATGAACATGATGTGCCGCTGGCTCAGGCCGCGGTGCAGCTGCCCGCGGTCCGTGGTGGCCGCGTCGGGCTCGGCGACGCGGGAGCCGGAGGGGGAGGTGCTCACGTGAAGTCTCCGCTCGAAGGGGGGTGGATCAGGACACGCCATGGTGACTCGTGACACAGCGTTCATGCCACTTTGTCCGGTGTGATGCGAGTCATCGTGGACGTTACGTCGAGTTCATCCGACCGTGCCGGATGATGTGGCCTCGGCCACCGCTGATTCCTCGCGGAAGATCTGTGGCGCCCCGGCGGGTCCCGGGGCGTGCCCGGCTCAGTCCATGAGCAGCCACGCGGCGGCGTCGTGCGCGAGCCGCCCGTCCTGCACGGCCTCCGCCTCCTCGAGGGAGAACAGGGCCCGGGAATGGTTCGCGGGCAGGTCGACGGGATCGGTCGACAGGTTCGCCATCACGAGCACGGTGCGCGCCGGGATCGGCTCGCCCGAGCCCAGGTGCCGGCCACCGCCCGAGGTGACCGTGAACGCCAGCACCCCGCGTGCGGGGTCGTGGTGCTCGGACCACGCGAACGTGCCCGTGCCCAGGTCGAGCTCGCCGCGGATCTGCAGCAGACGCCGGTACAGCTCGAACACGGAGCCCTCGACGCCGACCTGCCGGTCCGCCGCCAGCGCCCGGAAGGACGCGGGCTGGGGCAGCCACGGCGCGGCGACGCCCTCGGCGGCGGACGCGGGGCCGTCGCCGTCCGCGGGGGTCGAGAAGCCGTAGGACGTCTCGTCGGCGGCCCACGGCAGAGGGATGCGGCAGCCGTCGCGGCCGGGCTCCTTGCCGTCCGTGCGGAAGAAGTACGGGTCCTGGCGGTGCTCGGCGGCGAGGGTGGTGTGCTCGGGCAGGCCCAGCTCGTCGCCCTGGTAGATGTACGCGGAGCCGGGCAGGCCCAGCTCCACCATCGCGGCGGCGCGGGCCCGACGGCGGCCGACCGCCTCGTCCGGCTGCTCGTCCTCGGCCGTGATGCCGGCGGGGTAGGAGCTCGGGTCCGCGAGGCCGTAGCGGGAGGCGTGGCGCACCGTGTCGTGGTTCGAGAGCACCCAGGTGTTCGGGGCGCCGACGCGGCCGGCCTGCTCGAAGGACCGGTCGATCGCGTGCGTCAGCGACGTGGCGTCCCAGCCGGCCATGAGGTAGGTGAAGTTGAAGGTCTGGTGCATCTCGCCGGGGCGGACGTACCGGAACATGCGCGAGAGCGGGGCCACCCACGCCTCGGCCACCATCATCGGCTCGTGGTCGTAGGAGTCCAGGACCCGCCGCCAGTCCCGGTAGACCTCGTGGACGCGGTCCTGGTCCATGAACGGGGTGAGCGGCTCGAAGGTGTCCGGGTCGAACGTGGGGTCGGCGTCCTCGCCCGCGTCCGTGACCATGCCCATGCGGGAGTGCTCGGCGTCCGGGTAGCCGGGCTGCTTGATGAGCCCGTGGGCCACGTCCACCCGGAAGCCGTCCACGCCGCGGTCCAGCCAGAACCGCAGGATGGAGCGGAACTCCTCGCGCACCTCCTCGTTCTCCCAGTTCAGGTCCGGCTGCGTGGTGTCGAACAGGTGCAGGTACCACTGGCCCGGGGTGCCGTCCGCCTCGGTCACGCGGGTCCAGGCCCCGCCGCCGAACGTGGACTCCCAGTTGTTGGGGGGCAGCTCGCCGTGCTCGCCGCGGCCCTCGGCGAAGTGGTAGCGGGCGCGCTCGGGGGAGCCGGGGCCGGCGGCCAGGGCGGCCTGGAACCACGCGTGCTCGGACGAGGTGTGGTTCGGCACGAGGTCCACGACCACGCGGATGCCGGCCTCGTGCGCGGCGGCGATCATCTCGTCCGCGTCCGCGAGCGTGCCGAACCGCGGGTCCACGGCGCGGTAGTCCGCGACGTCGTAGCCGGCGTCGTGCTGCGGGGAGAGGTAGAAGGGCGAGAGCCAGATCGCGTCCACGCCGAGCTGGGCCAGGTAGTCGAGGCGCGAGGTGACGCCGCGCAGGTCGCCCATGCCATCCCCGTCCGCGTCCGCGAAGGAGCGCGGGTACACCTGGTAGATCACGGCGTCCACCCACCACGGGGTGACGGGCCGGTTCCGGGCTTCCGAGGGCGGGGTGCTCAGGCGCTGCGTGGTCATGGGATCCACCCTAGGCCCGACGCGGGAGCGCGCGCCCCGCGTGGGCGGCGTCGGCGGCGTGGTGTGCGTCTCGAGCACCCGGGTCGGCCCCACCCCGGTGCGCCGGGGGCCGGCTCAGGTCAGCCGGGCCAGCATCCCGACGGCGGCCCAGCGACGGTTCAGCCGTTCCTGCGCGACGCCGGCGGTCGCCTCGTCGCCCTCCTCGAGGGCGTCGATGAGCGTCCACAGGTCGAAGACGGAGTCGTCCGGCCACACGTGCCGCGTGAGGCCGCCGTAGTCCAGCTCGACCCACGAGTCGGGGTGGAACGCGCCGAGCCACTCCACCATCACCGTGAGCTCGCCGATCAGCTCCGCGTCCGGGGCGTGCCGCGCGAGCATCGCCGCCGCGTGCCCGGCCCGCTCCCGGGCGGCCACGATCGGGGCGCGCCGGTACGCCGTGCGCTCGCCGTCCACGAGGCGCTGCACGGGCTCCTCGGGGTCGAACACCGTGAGCCAGCCGTGCGGCACACCCCACGTGGCCGTGCGCGTCTGCACGCGGTGGTGCTCCGGCGCGCCGCCCTCGTCCTGCGGGTCCTGGCCCGCCGCGTCCGGGTCGGGGGAGAGGCCCCACTCGTCCTCGAGCGCCACGAGCGCGCGGCCGCGGTTCATGGCGCGCGCCGCCGGCGGGATGGCGGCCTCGTGCAGCCGCGGCAGCATCGTCTCCTCGAGCATGGCCGCGGCCATCTCGGCGCGCAGGCCCCGCTCATCCGGGCAGTAGAACGCGGAGCGGTGCTCGTCCTGCAGGACCCGCACGAGGTCGTCCTCGCCGGGCTCCGGGAACGGGTCGGCCACGGGCCGGGCCAGGCGACGCCGGGCGCGTTCGGCCGCCTCGGCCTCGACCTCGGCGCGCGTGCGGTGGCCGCCGGCGATCAGTCGCGCCTGGACCGCGTCCGGGAACGCGGCCAGCGGCTGGAAGACGCGCAGGTGCGCGGTGCCGCGCGCGACACCCGGGGGCGGGCCGCCGTCGTCGTGGGTCATCGCGGGCTCGTCCGTGGTTCAGCCCAGCTCGACGACCACGGGCGCGTGGTCCGAGGCGCCCTTGCCCTTGCGCTCCTCGCGGTCGATCCAGGCGTCCGTGACCGTCCGTGCGAGGGCGGGGGAGCACAGCTGGAAGTCGATGCGCATGCCCTTCTTCTTGGGGAAGGCCAGGCCCGTGTAGTCCCAGTACGTGTACACGCCGGGGCCGGGGTGGCGCGGGCGCACCACGTCCACCAGCCCGGCGTCCTCGAACGCGTGGAACGCCGCGCGCTCGGCCGGGGAGACGTGCGTGTAGCCCTCGCGCTGGAACAGCTCGATGTCCCACACGTCCTCGTCCTGCGGAGCGATGTTCCAGTCGCCGGCCAGGGCGAGCCGGGTGTCCGGGTCCTCGGCGAGGCGAGCGGCCGCGTGCTCCTGGAGCACGCGCAGCCACTCGAGCTTGTAGCCCATGTGCCCGTTCTCCAGGCCGCGCCCGTTGGGCACGTACAGGCTCCACAGGCGCACCGGGGCGACGCCGTCGGCCGCCTCGGCGCCCACGGTCGCCCCGATGGCGCGGGACTCCTCCTGCGGGTCCACGCCGCCCTTGCCGAAGTGCGGCTGGCCGGGGAAGCCGCGCTGCACGTCGCTCAGGCCGACGCGGGAGGCGATGGCCACGCCGTTCCACTGCGAGGTGCCGTTGTGCACCACCTCGTAGCCGGCGCGCTCGAAGAGCTCCCAGGGGAAGTTCTCGTCCCGGCACTTGGTCTCCTGGATGGCCAGGACGTCGATGTCATGGCGCTCGAGGAAGGCCTCGACGCGGTCGGCGCGGGCACGGAGGGAGTTGACGTTCCAGGTGGCGATCTTCACCCGGCCAGGCTATCGAAGGGCGCGGACACCGTGGGATCGGCGCCTCAGCGCCACCAGTCGTCGTGGATCGTCACCGGCGTGGTGCGCTTGTGGCGGCTGCGGAGCCAGATGCCCTCGAGCTTCTCCGCGACCTCGGTCGGGACGTCCTTGCCCTCGAGGTAGTCGTCGATGTCCTCGTACGTCATCCCGAGTTCGGCCTCGTCCGTCTGGCCCGGCGTGCCGTCCAGCAGGTCCGCGGTGGGCACCTTGTTCCACAGGGGCTCGGGGGCGCCGAGCTCGCGGCCCAGCGCCCGCACCTGCCGTTTGTTCAGGCCGGCCAGCGGCAGGACGTCCGCGCCGCCGTCGCCGAACTTCGTGTAGAACCCGGTGACGGCCTCGGCCGCGTGGTCCGTGCCGATCACCAGCTGCCCGTGGGCGCCGGCCACCGCGTACTGGGCCGTCATGCGGATGCGGGCCTTCACGTTGCCCTGGTTGTAGTCCGAGATCGGCTCCCCCACGGCCTCGGCGAAGGCGGCGGCCAGACCCTGCACGGGCTCCGCGATGTTCAGGGTGACGTCCTGATCCGCGCCCACGAAGTCCATGGCCGCCCGGGCATCCGCCTCGTCGTGCTGCACCTTGTAGGGCAGGCGCACGGCGGTGAACCGGGGGTTCTCGCGGGAGGGCACGACGTCGGCGCCCACCCCCGCCTCACCCGGCGGGGTGGTGCCGGGGCCGCCCAGGGCGACGGCGTCCGTGACGCCGAGCTGGGCGCGGCGACGCTCGACGGCGAGCTGGGCCAGCCGGCCGCCCACGGAGGAGTCCACGCCGCCGGAGATGCCCAGGACGAAGCCGGACGCGCCCGTGGCCGCGAGGTAGTCGGCGAGGAAGGCCACGCGCCGTTCGACTTCGGCCGCGGGGTCGATCTCAGGGAGGACGCACTGCTCGGCGATGATCCGCTGCTGGAGTTCACGCATGCCGGTCAGCGTAGGACCGGCGCCGCGCACGGGGACAGGGGCGACCGGCGACGGCGGCTCACGCGTCCGGGTGCCCCAGGTTGCGGGCGATGCGGCGCAGGACGCGGACGGCGTCGTCGATCTGGTCCCGCGGGACGTCCGCCGTCGCCTCGGCACGCAGGGCCTCGACCGCCTCGCCGACGCGGGCGCCCGCGGTGCGGCCCGTGGCGGTGAGGGTGTAGAGGTCGCCCTCGACCGTCACCCAGTGGGACTCGACCAGCTCCTCGATCTGACCGGGCACCGCGCCGCGCTGCTCCTCCTCGAAGCCGGCCTCGAGCTCGGCGCGGGACTGCGGGGCCACCGTGAGGGTGTTCAGAAACTGCCACTGGGCGCGGGTGAGGCCGTGCTCCTCGAGGCTCTCGGCCACGCGCGCCGCGATCAGGCCCTCGGTGAGGGTGAGCCAGTGCGCGAGGGGCAGGCCGGAGGGATGCTGGACGGCGTCGTCGTGCTGGATCTCGCTCATAACCCGAGCCTAGCCAGGCCGGGACGGAATCGGCAGGGGTGGCCGGGCTCGCACTAGCATGGGCGGCATGACCGACGCGCAGACCCCCACCGTCCCCACGCCCGAGCAGGACCGCGAGCGGCTCAAGCAGCTCATCCAGGATCTGGCTGTGGTGCACGGCCGGGTGACCCTGTCCTCCGGCAAGGAGGCGGACTACTACGTGGACCTGCGTCGTGTCACCCTGCACCACGAGGCCGCCCCGCTGATCGGCCGCGTGATGCTGCGCCTGCTCGAGGAGAACGGGATCGAGTTCGACGCGGTGGGGGGTCTGACCATGGGCGCCGACCCCGTGGCCACCGCGATGATGCATCAGGCCGGCGCCGCGGGCCGTGCGCTCGACGCGTTCGTGGTGCGCAAGGCGCAGAAGTCGTACGGCATGGGTCGGCAGGTGGAGGGCCCGGGCGTGGACGGTCGCCGCGTCGTCGTGCTGGAGGACACCTCGACGACGGGCGGCTCCGCGCTGACCGCCGTCGAGGGTGTGCGCAACGCGGGCGGCGACGTCCAGGCCGTGGCCGTGATCGTGGACCGTGCGACCGGCGCCGCCGAGCGCGTGGCCGAGGAGGCGGACGTGCCGTACCTGTACGCGTTCGGCAAGGACGAGCTCGACCTCGACTGAGCCTCGGCCGGCCCCGCGCCGCCCGCCTAGAGCCAGTCCGCGCGCTTGAACAGCACGAACAGCGTGAGGGCCACCGCCAGCATGAGTCCCAGGGCGAACGGGTAGCCGAACGCCCAGTGCAGCTCGGGCATGCCGTCGAAGTTCATGCCGTAGACCGAGCCCACCAGCTGCGGCGCGAAGATGATCGCCGCCCAGGACGAGATCTGCTTGACCTGTTCGTTCTGGGCGATCGACTGCTCGGCCAGCCGCTTCGACGCCAGCGTCGAGTCCAGCTCGAGGGCGTTGTTGAGCATCTGGCGCATGGTCATCACGCGCTCGTTGATCTGGACGGCGTGGTCGTGGACGTCGCGCAGGCGGCGCAGGTTCTCCACCTCGAGGCGCGCCTGATCGCTGAGCTCCTCGTCCTCCCAGGCGTGGGCGTCGTCGCGCCGGGGCAGGCCGTCGGCGTCGAGGCGGCGGGTGTCCTCATGCAGGCGGGTGCGCACCTCCTCCTGGAGCTGCTCCACGATGGACGGCAGCGCGCGGATGGCGTGCTGGAAGTTCAGCACCTCGCGGGAGAGCTCGTAGATGCGCCGGGAGACGTGCCCGTCGCCGGCGAAGACCTGGTCCTCGATCTCCGCGATGTCCTGTTCGAGGCCGTCGGCCACCGGGAAGTAGTCGTCCACGACACGGTCCAGGATCTCCAGGGTGACCTGCCACGGCCCCATCGCGAGGCGCTCGCGGCCCTCCGTCTCCAGGGACCGTCGCACGGCGGCCAGGTCCGGCTCCTCCGCGTGACGCACCGTCACCACGTAGTGCTCACCGGTGAAGACGCTCAGCTCGCCGAACTCCACGGTCTCGGTGCGGTCGACGTAGCGGGCCGGGTGCAGGACCATGAACGAGTCCTCGCCGTAGCGGTCCAGCTTGGCGCGCTCGCCTCCGGCGAGGGCGTCCTCGACGGCGAGCGGGTGCAGGCGCAGCTCCTCCGCGACCGCTTGGAGCTCGGCCACGTCCGGGCGGTACAGGCCCAGCCAGGCCATGCCGCCGGTGCGCTCGCACTCCTCCCAGGTGTCCTCGAGGGTGGAGGGGGCGTGGACGCGCCGCCCGTCCACGTACACGGCGTTGTCGATCATGCTCACCCGGACATTCTCCCCGACGGCGGCCCCCGGCGGATTCCAGGATGCGCGCGCTACGGTGGCGCCATGAAGACTCCGCGTCATGCCCCGCCCGTCGTCCGCGACGGCAAGACCCTGCTCCCCGCCCACGCCGTCTCCACGGCCCCGGTCACCGCATTCGGTCTGATCGGCGGCTACCTGACCGCCCGTGAGACCGGCATCCGGCCGCTCGGCGGTGTCGTGCTGGCCGCCGCCGGCCTGTATGCCGGCCGGACGTGGTTGGCCACGCGTGGGCCGGCCGTCACCGGGGGCCTGGCCGCCCTGTACCTCGGCGGCTTCGGCGCCTCCCACCCGCTGGCCAAGAAGATCGGTGCGTGGCCGGCGGTGCTCTCCGTGGCCGCGGTGTCCGCCGGGGCCGCCTGGGCCGCCGTCGACCGGTCCGAGGCCGGCCGCTGAGCGAGCCCGCGCCGGCCGAGGACGGCACCGTGCCCCGCGAGGTCGGCGTCGGGCCGTGGCTCGGCCCGTGGCCGGAGGACCCCCGCTACGACCCGGAGCTGCTCGCGCACGGCGACCGCCGCAACGTCCTCGACCGCTACCGCTACTGGCGCCTCGAGGCGATCGTCGCGGACCTCGACGCGCGGCGGCACCCGTTCCACGTCGCCATCGAGAACTGGCAGCACGACCTGAACATCGGCACCGTCGTGCGCACCGCCAACGCGTTCAACGCCGCCGGGGTGCACATCATCGGGCGGCGCCGCTGGAACCGGCGCGGCGCCATGGTCACCGACCGCTACCTGCACGTGCGCCACCACGAGACGGTGGCGGCGTTCACGGAGTGGGCGGCGGGGGAGGGGCTGCCCGTGCTCGGCGTGGACCTGTTCCCCGAGTCGGTGCCGGTGGAGACCTTCGACTTCCCGCGTGCCTGCGTGCTCGTCTTCGGGCAGGAGGGGCCGGGACTCTCGGCGGAGGTGCGGGCGGCGTCGAGCGCGGTGCTGTCCATCGCGCAGTACGGCTCCACCCGCTCGATCAACGCGGGCGTGGCCGCCGGCATCGCGATGCACGCGTGGATCCGGCAGCACGCGGCGTCCCCCGAGTCCGGCGCGAGCCAGACGATTCCGCGCTGAAAGGAGCCTCTGGACCGCAGATTCGTCTGGCTCGCGGCGCAGGATGGCGCAGGGTGGCGCAGGGTGGCGCAGGACCGCGCCGCCGATGACGTGCGGCGTGACGGCGTCAGCCCGCGAAGGGGCGGGCCGGCAGGCCCGTCACCCCCGGGCGGACGGCGAACAGGGCCCCGGCCAGCGGGTCCTCGCCGCGCTCCAGGTTCTCCCAGGAGGTGGTGATGTAGAGGGTGCCGAGGTCGTCGCCGCCGAAGGTGCACGCCGTGGTCTTCTGCACGGGCACCTCGACCACCTCGTCGAGCGTCCCCTCGGGCGTGTACCGGTGGATCTGCCCGTGGCTGATCACGGCCACCCAGATCCCGCCCTCGGCGTCCACGGTGAGTCCGTCCGGCTTGCCCTCCCCGTCGAGCACGTCCACGAGCACGCGCCGATTCGTCAGGCCCTCCTCGCGGGAGTAGTCGAACACGGCCACCTGCCGCGTGGGGGTGTCGTTGTAGTAGGCCAGCGTGCCGTCCGGGCTCCACTCGAGGCCGTTGGACGTCGTCGCACCGGTCAGCACGATGTCCACCTCGCCGGCGCCGCCGTCGGGGCCGGGGGCGAGCCGGTAGAGGTTCGCGGCCCCGGGGGTCTTGGCGTACGCCATGGTGCCGCAGTGGAACCGGCCGTCCGGGTCACAGCCGCCCTCGTTCATCCGGATCCCGGCGTCCGCGCCCCACAGCTCGGGCAGCGTCGTCAGCTCGCCCTCGGGCGAGATCAGGGCGAAGCCCCGCTCCACCGCGACGACGGCGCCACCCCCCGCACGCGGGCGCAGCGCGGCGGCCACGTCGCCGACGTGCGTGCGGTCCACCGTGCCGTCGGCGCGCAGGGACAGGACGTCCCCGGCGAGCATGTCCACCCAGCGCAGACCGCCGCCGGCGGTCACGCCCTCGGCGGCGGTGCCCCACGAGGCGGCCCAGACGGGGCCCTCGCCGTGGTAGGCGATGGGATCGGTGACCTGCTCGGCGCGCATGACTGCTCCTTCGGTGGGCGGGACGGTCCTGGCCCCGACGCTAGCCGAGGCTCAGAACCACCCGCACGAGTCGGCGGTCCAGCGGTCGGCGAGGGTCGCGTCCAGGAACGCCCCCATCCGCGGCAGCGAGGCCACGTGGCCGCCCACGTGGGTCGGGGTGAGGAGCGGGTCGAAACGCACCCGCGCGCCCTCCGCGCACCAGCGGCGGCCCAGGTCGCGGCCGGTGCGGTACGGGATGACGTCGTCCGTGACGGAGTGCGCGATCATCACCGGCACGTCCGGACGGCGGCCCGGTGCGCCGATCCGCTGCTCGGCGAGGATCCCGGCCAGCTCGGCATCGGAGCGGACGAGCTCAGGGAAGTCCTGCCCCGTGTGGGTCAGTGTGGCGGAGTCGAGGTGCGCGTAGGCGAGGCTGCCCACCATGCAGGTCTCGGCCGCGCCGGCGAGGGCCGTCAGGCCGGTCTCGTTGAGATGCGTGGCCGGGTCCACGTCGTACGCGGCGAGCTGCCCGGCCATCGCGTAGAGCAGGAAGGCCGCGTAGAGACCGCCGTCGATCCGGCCCGCGACCTGCACGAGGTCGGCCGGCGGGGCGCCCGCGTAGGCGCCCTTGAGGTCCAGCTCCGGGGCGTAGTCGGACGCGAGCTCGGCGGCGGCCGCGGCCGCCCCTCCGCCCTGCGAGTAGCCCGCGAGCGCGACCGGCGCGGTCGCGGTGACGCCCGACCCCGAGACCTGGGCGGCCGCGCGCACCGCGTCGAGGACGGCGTGCGCCTGGGCCTCCCGGACCATGTAGGTGTGCGTGCCCGGGGTGCCCAGGCCCTCGTAGTCGGTGACGACCACGGCGTGGCCGCGGCTCAGCAGGGACGTGATCCCGACGCCCTCGTACTGCACGCCGGTGGAGAGGGTGCGGGAGGGGGCGCAGCGGTCCGCCGCCCCCTGGGTCCCCACTGCGTAGCTGATCACGGGGCGCTCGCCGCCGCCCGTCCACGGGGCGGTGGGGGTCAGCACGGTGCCGGTCACGGCGATGGGTCGACCCTGGGCGTCCTGCGAGGCGTACATGATGCGCGTGGCGTGCGCCGGCACCTGCACCAGCCGCACCGGGTCCAGGTAGAAGGCGGTCGGCTCGGTGCGGATCAGGGCGCCGGGGGTCGCGGGCACGGTGGCGGGCGGCAGGTAGAAGGGGTCGTCCGCCGAGGCGGCCGCCAGGGCGTCCCGGGCCGCGTTCCAGCGGGCGTCCTCGGCCGTCGTGGCCGGCTGCGAGAGGTCCTCGACGGCGGAGCTCACCTCCGGCGCGTCGGGGGCCGGGGCGGACTCCTGGGCCAGGGCAGCGTGCGGCGCGCCGAACCCGGCGACGACGGCCACGGCGGCGGCCAGGGCGAGGGGGCGGGAGGGGCGGCGTGCGGGGGCCATGGTGGTCTCCGGTCTCTCGGATGTGAATGTGACGCAGCTCACCCTAGGCCAGCGACGGGCCCGTGCCCAGGCCGGCGTCGCCGTCGGGCCCGGGGCCCTGGGGCGGGTCCGGCCGCGCGGATAGGATGAGCCCGAGGGTGTCGCGCCCGCCGCGCTCCCCTCGCCTGCCCAAGTCGACGACGCCTAGGAGCTGCAGCATGCCCATCGCATCCCCGGAGAAGTACGCCGAGATGATCGACGCCGCCAAGAACGGCGCCTTCGCCTACCCGGCGATCAACGTCACCAGCTCCCAGACCCTGAACGCCGCCATCCGCGGCTTCGCCGAGGCCGGCTCGGACGGCATCATCCAGGTCTCCACCGGCGGGGCCGCCTACTTCTCCGGCTCCTCCGTGAAGGACATGGTCGCCGGCTCGCTGGCCTTCGCCGCGTTCGCGCGCGAGGTCGCCAAGAAGTACTCCGTGAACATCGCCCTGCACACGGACCACTGCCCCCAGGACAAGCTCGAGGGCTTCGTCCTGCCCCTGTTGGACGCCTCCGAGGCCGAGGTGAAGGCCGGGCGCGACCCGATCTTCAACTCCCACATGTGGGACGGCTCCGCCGAGACCCTCGAGGAGAACCTGCGGATCGGCCGCGAGCTGCTCGCCCGCACCCACGCCAACAAGCAGATCCTCGAGGTGGAGATCGGCGTCGTGGGCGGCGAGGAGGACGGCGTGGCCCACGAGATCAACGAGAAGCTCTACACCACCGTCCAGGACGGCATCGCCACGGTGGAGGCCCTCGGCCTCGGCGAGCACGGTCGCTACCTCACCGCGCTGACCTTCGGCAACGTGCACGGCGTCTACAAGCCGGGCAACGTGAAGCTGCGCCCGGAGATCCTGCAGGAGATCCAGCAGGCCGTGGGCGAGAAGTTCGGCAAGGAGCGCCCGTTCGACCTCGTGTTCCACGGCGGCTCCGGCTCCGCCGCCCAGGAGATCGCCGACTCGGTGGAGTACGGCGTCGTGAAGATGAACGTGGACACGGACACCCAGTACGCGTTCACCCGCCCGGTGGCCGGGCACATGTTCGAGAACTACGACGGCGTCCTGAAGGTCGACGGCGAGGTCGGCGACAAGAAGCAGTACGACCCCCGCGTGTGGGGCGCCAAGGCCGAGGAGGCCATGGCCGCCCGCGTGGTCCAGGCCTGCACCGAGCTGAACTCGGCCGGCAAGAGCATCGGCTGACCCCGCCGTCCGCCGCGCCGGCCCGCACCCTCGCGTGAGGGTGCGGGCCGGCGTCGTCCTCAGCCCTCCCGCTCCTCCTGGGCCTGGAGGAACTCGAAGACCTCGCGCTCGTCCACACCGGGGAAGGTCTGCGTGGGCATGGCCGCCAGCAGATGCGCGTGCATGCGGGCCGCGGGCCACACGTGCCCGCCCCACGCGGCCTCGAGCTCGGGGTCGGGGCGGCGGCAGCAGCGCGGATCCGGGCACGTGGAGGTGACCCGGTGGCGGGTGTCCGCGCCGCGGAAGTACCGGGCATGCTCGAACGGGGTGCCCACGGAGAGGGCGAACAGTCCGTCGGGGCCGTTCTCGATCATCGAGGTGCACCAGAACGTCCCGTTGGGCGAGTCCGTGTACTGGGCGTGGGCGCGGAACCGGTCGTTGCGGGAGAACGCCTGCCGTGCGCCCCACTTCCGGCACGCCTGCTGGCCCTCGATCGCACCGGTGTGGTCGGCGGGGAACACGATCCCGTCATTCTCGTAGGCCTTGTGGATCACCCCGGTCTCGTGGACCTTCTGGAAGTGGCAGCGGATGCCCAGGTCCACGGTGGCCAGGTTGGTGAACCGGTGCGCGGCGGCCTCGTAGGAGACGCCGAACGCGTCCTTCAGGTCGTCCACGGACAGGTCCCGGCGCTTCTGGGCGGCCCGCAGCAGCGACGACGCCGCCCGCTGCGGCATGAGCAGCGCGCCCGCCAGGTAGTTCACCGCCACACGCTGGGCGAGGAAGTCCTCGTAGTCCCGCGGCTCGCCGTGGCCCAGGACGGCGGCGGCGAGGGCCTGGAGCACCACGGTGCGGCGGTCATGGTCTGAGGAGCGGGAGCCGCTGATGTGGATGCGCCCGTGCTTGAGGTCCGTGACGGAGCGCGTGGAGTGCGGCAGGTCCGGGACGAAGCGCAGGGTGAAGCCGAGGTGCTCGGCCAGCTCCGAGACCGCGTGCAGGCCCAGCGGCCCGCCCGTGTGGCCGATCGCGTCGAGCAGCCGATGCGCCTCGGCCTCGAGGTCGGGGTAGTGGTTGTCCACCGCGCGCATCCGGGCGCGCAGCTGGGCGTTGGCGCGGCGCGCCTCCTCGGGGGTGGCGGCCTGCTCCTCCAGGCGACGGCGCAGCTCGGCCTCCAGCCCCGCGATCACCTCGAGGACCTCGGTGGGGGTGCGGGGCCCGATGCGCAGCGGCGGCAGGCCGAGGGAGGCGTAGTGCTCCGAGCGCGCGAACCGTTCGACCTCGATCTCCAGTTCGGCCCGCCGGGTGGGGGCCCGGCCGGTGAGCAGGTCCTCGACCGGCACGCCCAGGACCTCGGCGATCCGCTGGACCAGCGAGAGCCGCGGCTCGCGGCGGGCGTTCTCCACGAGGGACAGGTGCGAGCCGCTCACTCCCGTGCGCTCCGCGAGCTGGTCCAGGGTGAGGCCGGCCTGCTTGCGCAGGTGCCGAACGCGGCGGCCCAGCGCGACGGCGTCCACGGTCGCGCTGTCCTCGGGAAGCGGGCGGGTCATCATGCGCGGAACTGTAGACGGAACCGGGGAGGAGATCACGTGTTTCGGAAAGAAAGTCACATTCTTGACAAGCGGGGGGCCGTTGCCGTGATCCAGGCCACATGGGGGCGCAAGGACCGTCACGTTCTGACCCAGTGGCAGGAACAGCCGGAGTTTCCACCGATTTTGTGCTCCAGAGGGCCTTGCCCGGGGCCAAGGTGGATGTCAACGGCAGCGACGGACACGTCGCACCGAACCCTTCACGAACCGGACCGATCCTCAGGAGGACGTCATGACCACCCAGCCCCACCACTCCACTCCCGCCTCCGCCGAACAGCTCCAGCACGACTGGGACAACAACCCCCGCTGGGCCGGCGTCGAGCGCAGCTTCACCGCCGAGGACGTCGTCCGTCTCCGCGGCCGCATCCAGGAGGAGCACACGCTGGCCCGCCGCGGCGCCGAGAAGCTGTGGACCCAGCTGAAGGACGAGAACGCCCGCGGTGAGTTCACCAACGCCCTCGGCGCCCTCACCGGCAACCAGGCCGTCCAGCAGGTCAAGGCCGGGCTGCGCGCCATCTTCCTCTCCGGCTGGCAGGTCGCCGCGGACGCCAACCTCTCTGGCCACACGTACCCGGACCAGTCCCTGTACCCGGCCAACTCCGTGCCGCAGGTGGTGCGCCGCATCAACAACGCCCTGCTGCGCGCGGACCAGATCGAGCACGCCGAGGGCGTCAGCAGCGTCGAGGACTGGCTCGTGCCGATCGTGGCCGACGCCGAGGCCGGCTTCGGCGGCCCGCTCAACGCCTACGAGCTCATGAAGTCGATGATCACCGCCGGCGCCTCCGGTGTGCACTGGGAGGACCAGCTGGCCTCCGAGAAGAAGTGCGGCCACCTCGGCGGCAAGGTGCTCATCCCCACCGGCCAGCACATCCGCACGCTCAACGCCGCCCGCCTGGCCGCCGACGTCGCCGACGTGCCCAGCGTGATCATCGCCCGCACTGATGCCGAGGCGGCCACCCTGATCACCTCGGACGTGGACGAGCGCGACGCCGAGTTCATCACCGGTGAGCGCACCGCGGAGGGCTTCTACAAGGTCCGCAACGGCGTCGAGCCCTGCATCGCCCGCGCCAAGGCCTACGCCCCCCACTCGGACCTGATCTGGATGGAGACCGGCACCCCGGACCTCGAGCTGGCCCGGAAGTTCGCCGAGGCCGTCAAGGCCGAGTTCCCGGACCAGATGCTGGCCTACAACTGCTCGCCGTCGTTCAACTGGAAGAAGAACCTCGACGACGACACCATCGCCAAGTTCCAGCGCGAGCTGGGCGCCATGGGCTACACCTTCCAGTTCATCACGCTGGCCGGCTTCCACGCCCTGAACCACTCGATGTTCGACCTGGCCAAGGGATACAACGAGCGCCAGATGTCCGCGTACGTCGAGCTGCAGGAGCGCGAGTTCGCCGACGAGGCCCGCGGCTACACCGCGACCAAGCACCAGCGCGAGGTCGGCACCGGCTACTTCGACGCCGTGTCCACCGCCATCAACCCGGACAGCTCCACGGTGGCCCTGGCGGGCTCCACGGAGTCCGGCCAGTTCCACTGATCCGCTCAGCCGAGACCGCGAGGAGGCAGTCCCATGAGCCCGCAGACCACGACCCCCACCCTGCACGAGATCCATGCCGACGACGCTCGGGAGCACACGCCCCTGCCGCATGACGTGAGCACCCAGGCCATCCCCGTCGTCATCCCCGAGGGCGCCGCCCCCGTGGTGACCGTCCACGGGCCGGTCGACGGGCGGCAGGCCGAGATCCTCACGGACGAGGCGCTGGCGTTCCTCGGCCGCCTGCACCGGCTGGCCGAGGACCGCCGCCGGCGGCTGCTCGAGGAGCGGGAGTACACCCAGCGCCGCATCACCGACGGATGGAACCCGCACTACCTGCGGTCCACCCGCCGGGTCCGCGAGGACGACTCCTGGCGTGTGGCGCCGCTGGCCCCCGGCCTGCAGGACCGCCGCGTGGAGATCACCGGCCCCGTGGATCGGAAGATGACGATCAACGCCCTCAACTCGGGCGCCTCGGGCTGGCTCGCCGACTTCGAGGACTCCTCGACGCCGTCCTGGGACCGGATGCTGGACGGGCAGGTCAACCTGTTCGACGCGATCCGCGACCAGATCGACTTCACCTCCCCCGAGGGCAAGGAGTACCGGCTGCGCGAGCGCGAGCTCACGGACCGGCCGACCATCATCGTCCGCCCGCGCGGCTGGCACCTCATCGAGGACCACATCCGTGTGGACGGCGAGCCGATGGCCGGCGCCCTCGTGGACTTCGGCCTGTACTTCTTCCACAACGCCCACGAGCTGATCCGCCGCGGCCACGGCCCGTACTTCTACCTGCCCAAGCTCGAGTCCCATCTCGAGGCGCGGCTGTGGAACTGCGTGTTCGTGGCGGCGCAGGACGAGCTGGGCATCCCCCAGGGCACCATCCGGGCCACCGTGCTGATCGAGACGATCACCGCGGCGTTCCAGATGGAGGAGATCCTGTACCAGCTGCGCAACCACGCCGCGGGCCTCAACGCCGGCCGCTGGGACTACATCTTCTCCATCATCAAGAACTTCCGGGACCGCGGGGCCGAGTTCGTCCTCCCGGACCGCTCGGAGGTGACCATGACCCAGCCGATGATGCGGGCCTACACGGAGCAGCTGGTCCGGGCCTGCCACCGGCGCGGCGCCTCGGCGATCGGCGGCATGTCCGCCGTGATCCCGGACCGCCGGAACGAGGAGGCCAACGCCGCCGCGCTGGAGAAGGTGCGCGCGGACAAGGCCCGCGAGGCCGGCGACGGCTTCGACGGCTCGTGGGTGGCGCACCCGGACCTCGTGCCGGTCGCCCGGGAGGAGTTCGACGCCGTGCGCGGCGAGGCCCCGAACCAGATCCGCACCCGCCGTCGCGAGGACGTGGAGCCGGACGAGGCCGCCCTGCTCGACGTCGCCGCGACCACGGGCTCGGTGACCGAGGCCGGCGTGCGGATGAACATCGAGGTCGGGATCCGCTACATCGAGTCCTGGCTGCGGGGGAACGGCGCCGCCGCGATCCACGGACTCATGGAGGACGCCGCCACGGCGGAGATCTCCCGGTCCCAGATCTGGCAGTGGGCCCACAACGGCACCGGTGTGCAGCTGACCGAGGGCGGCGTGCGGACCGCCAACCGCGGCTGGATGGAGCAGCTGATCCGCGAGGAGCACGCTCGGATCCTCGCCGGCCCGCTGCCCGAGGGCCACCGGTTCGAGGACGCGGTGCGCGTGTTCTGCGAGTCGGCCCTGCCGCCGGAGTACCCGGCGTTCCTCACCCTGGGCGCGTACCGCCGGCACTTCGCCAGTCAGGACGACGCCGCGGCGAAGGCCTGATCCGCCGGGCCCCACGACGACGGCCGGTCACCTCACGAGGTGACCGGCCGTCGTCGTGCCGGGACGTCAGTCCCCGGACGTGGAGGGGGACGGCGAGGCCGAGGCCGAGGCCGACTTCGTCGGTGACGGGCTGGCCGACGCCGAGGCGGACGCCTCCGCGGCCCGCTGGGATTCGGCGGCCTCCCGCGCGGCGCCCTGGAACGGCCGCGGCGGCTGGCCGGGGGCCACGGGGCCGGGGGCGCCCTCGGGGCGGTCGATCGTGGACTGGTTGTTCAGCAGCTCGTCGGGCACGCGGCCGGTGGGGATCTCCCGGGCCTGGGCCAGGGTCTCCTCGTCCATCTGCGCGTTCAGGAAGAACGGCGAGCTGAGCTTGATGACCTCCTGGAAGTCCCCGGCGTCCTTCAGCACGGTGTCCGCGAGGTGGTCGCGGGTCTCGGTGACGAGGGTGGTGCTCTGCGCGACCGGCGAGTTCTTCACCTGGGTGAGGCCGCCGTTGGCGTCGCCGAAGCCCTCCATGGAGCCCATGGTCACGGAGACCATCTCGCTGCCGTCCTCGGAGCAGGCCCACGCGGTGCGCTGGGGCAGCAGGGGGGCGCCGTCCTGGCCGCCGACCATGCCGGGGCGCAGCAGGGCGAGCAGCCCCTTGCCGGTCTTCGGGTCGAACGTGTACTCGTCCGCCACGGCGGCGGGCTCCTCCTGGCACCACTCCAGGCGGGAGCCGTCGAGGTTGTGCTGGTAGTGGACCTGCGCCAGGGGCATGCCGGGGCTGTACTCGAAGTAGCCGTTGTAGACGCAGGTGAGGAACTCGTGGGTCTCGTCCTGCGAGGCGAACAGCTGCACGATCTCGATGTTCGAGCTGTCCGGGATGTGCGTGGCGACGGCGTCCAGGGTGCGCTGGTCCAGGACGTCGCGCGTGCAGTCCATCACGGAGACGGTGTCGTTGCGGACCGCGGCCGTGTTCTTCCAGGCCTCGGTGGCGGCGCCGTCCTTGATGCCCGGGCCGACGGTCTCGAACGCCTGACGCGGCTCGGCGCGCGGGGTGCCCTCGGCGGACTCCGACGCGAGGGCCTCACGGACGCGGGACGCCGCGGCGGACGCGGGGTCGGTGGGGCTCTCCGTGGCCGAGCCGGCCGCGGCCGAGGCCGCCGATCCGCTGGGCGCCGCGGCGGTCGACGAGGCGGGCTCACCGGACTGGCCGGCCGAGCCGCAGCCGGCCAGGGCGAGGGCGAGGGCGGCGACGCCGACGGCCAGCGGGGCACGGCGGCGGGCGGGCGCGGGGTGGGTCATGGAGGCTCCTTCGACGGCATCGGCGGCCCGGCCCCGGGAGCGTGGGGCTGCGGACGGACGCTGCGCCTACGGTACCGGACCGTCCTGGACGCGGGGACGGCGACGGCGACCCGTCCGGCGTCCGGCGCCGTCGATAGACTCGGCCGCGACCGCATCGTCCGCGAGGAGAAGAGGCATCCCATGTCCGAGTCCCTGATCGGCAAGAACCTGATGGAGCCGCCGGCCACGCGCCTGCCGGAGGAGCCGGAGGTGCTGGCCCGGCTCGAGGCAGGTGACCTGCCCGAGGACATCGTGCCGGTGGCGCCCGAGTCCTCCCTGGTGTGGGCGCTCATGGCGGAGGACGCGTGGGCCGAGGGCCGGACCGTGGACTCCTATGCGTACGCCCGCGTCGGCTACCACCGGGGTCTGGACGCGCTGCGCCGGGCGGGGTGGCGCGGCGCCGGCCCGGTGCCGTACGCCCACGAGCCCAACCGCGGCTTCCTGCGCGCCCTGTACGCGCTGGGCCGCGCGGCCGCCGGGATCGGGGAGTCCGAGGAGGTCGAGCGCATCCGCACCTTCCTGCGGGACTCGGACCCCACGGCCGCAGAGCAGATCGAGGCCGGCCAGGGCCGCGCCCAGGGCTGAGCGGAGCCGTGGCCAAGCTCTACTTCCGCTACGGGGCCATGAACTCCGGCAAGTCCACGGGCCTGCTGCAGGCCGCCTTCAACTACGAGGAGCGCGGCCAGCGGGTGCTGCTGGCCAAGCCGGAGGTGGACGTGAAGGGGGAGGGCGACGTCGTCTCCCGCCTCGGTGTGACCCGCGCCGTGGACTTCCTCGTCCCGGCGGGCGCGGACGTGCGGGAGCTGTTCCGCCGGCACGCCACCGGTGACGACCCGGACGCCCTCGTGGGGCACGTGGAGGCCCCGCCCGTGGCGTGTCTGCTCGTGGACGAGGCACAGTTCCTCGAGCCGGCGCAGGTGGACGACCTGCTGCGCATCGCCGTGCTCGACGGCGTCCCCGTGATCGCCTACGGACTGCGCACCGACTTCCGCACCCGCTCCTTCCCGGGCTCCGCGCGGCTGCTGGAGCTGGCGCACTCCCTCGAGGAGCTGAAGACCATCTGCCGGTGCGGCCGGAAGGCGGTGTTCAACACGCGCAAGGTCGTTGACCCGGCCACGGGCGCCGAGCACTTCGTGTTCGAGGGGGACCAGGTGGCGATCGACGGTGTCCAGGTGACCTACGAGTCCCTGTGCGGCACGTGCTACCTGGCGGAGTCCGGCGGTGCCCTGGGCTGAGGCGGCCATTGCCAGGCAACTGCCAGGCTGCGTGACGGCTGCGCCCATGCTCGGTTCGTACGGTGGAACCACTTCATCGAGGTGCGAGTGATGAAGGTGCGAGTGATGACAGGCGAAGGGCCCCGGTGATCCCGGGGCCCTTCGTCTGTCCTGCCACGTCCGGCATCGGCCGATCGGGTCAGAGCGAGACGAGCAGGAGCGTGCCGCCGAAGACGAGCCCCGACGCGAGCAGCACGACCGTGGTGTACCCCAGGATGTCGCGCATCTTCAGGCCGGCGATCGCCAGAAGGGGGATCGCCCAGAACGGCTGGATCATGTTGGTCCACTGGTCGCCGTAGGAGACGGCCATGATGGTGATGGCCGGGTCCACGCCGAGCGCCTCGCCGGCCTGGAGCATGATCGGGCCCTGCACGGCGAACTGTCCGCCGCCGGAGGGGACGAAGAAGTTCACGAGGCCCGCGGCCAGGAACGCCAGCAGGCCGAACGTCACCGGGTTCGAGATCGCCACGAAGGCGTCCGAGAGCACCGCCACCAGGCCGGTGGTCGTCATCATGCCGAGGATGCCCGCGTAGAGGGGGAACTGCAGCAGGATCTCGCCCACGTTGGACGCGGCCGACTGGGTGAGGCCGATCAGCTCGTGCGGGCTGCGCACCAGCAGCAGGATCAGCGCGAGGAAGGACCAGTTGACGACGTCCAGGGTGAGGGTGCCGCCGCCGATGAAGTGCATCACCAGGTAGACCACGAGCATGGCGCCGACGAGGAGCGTGGGGACACGGGAGGCGTCGAGACGGTCCGCCGGCGTCTCGATCTCCGGTGCGGACACGACGTCCTGGTCCCGCGCGTCGATCTCCAGCTCCACGATCCGGTCCCCGGCGCGCGGGGCGACGAGGAACAGGGCCAGGGCCACGACGAGCACGGTCACCACGGCGGCGGTGATGTTCCACCAGGAGAAGGTGGTCTCCGAGACCGGGACCGTCCGGCCGCCCAGGCTCTCCGTGAGGAATGAACCGGGGGTGGCGGCCGTCAGCGGGCCGGAGCCCGAGTACCCCATGTGCCACACCACGAACCCGGAGAACCCGGCGGCCACCAGCATCGGGAAGTGCAGGGCCAGCCCGCGCTCACGGGCCTGCGCCGCGACCTCCTTGGCCAGCAGCGCACCGACCACCAGGCCCAGGCCCCACGTGATGAGGGAGGCCGCCGCCGCCACCACGAACACGAAGATGTAGGCGGCCAGGGGCGTGCGGGGAATGCTGGCGAGCCTGGCGAGCAGACGGCGCACCGGGCCGGTGTTCGCCAGGATGTGTCCGAGCATGAGCACGAGCGCCATCTGCGTGATGAACGCCAGCAGCCCGGACAGGCCGTCACCCCAGCCCACGACGACGTCGGCCGGCCCGGCCGGAGTGAGCAGCAGGCACAGGGCCGCCACCGCGAACGTGAGCACGATGGTGAACACGAGCGAGGACGGGATGAACCGCTCCATCGTCGTGTTCAGCGGGCGCATGGCGCGGCTGAAGAACGTGCCCTCACGGACGGCGCGGCCCGAGGGTCCGGGTGCGGGCGGACGTGTGGACGTGGTGGACATGGGGCTCCTGTTCGGGGTGAGAGACCGGGGCGGGAGTGATGTGGATCACTCTAGGCGCTCGATCGTCGTGGGCGGGACGTGGGCCACGTCCCTGGCCGGGAGCTCGCTGACGAGAGTGCGTCGGCGGTCGATTCCCCAGCGGTCGACGACGTCGTGGCCCGGCTCGGCCGGGTCACCCGGAATCTGTACGCGAGCGTGGACGAGCTCACCGACAAGGGATGCACCGTACGGGTCTCGACCGAGTGGGATCACGGTGCCCAGGCCCGGCACTTCCCCCGTAGCCGGACTCATGCTCGGCATCAAGGCCGCATTCGCTGAGTTTGAGCGTCGAAGGATCAAGGAGCGCCAGGCCGAAGGGATCGCCCCAGGGTGTGTTGCCCCCTTCCAGGCGCTGCTGTCGATGGCCCTTCCGTCTCCGCTCTGGTGGAGTACGGCTCTGGTGAGAGGGCCACGCGCTCTCGGTGCATGGCATGACAGGGTCTCAAAGTCAGGGCTCCCCGGGCATGCATGAACAGGTCCGGCTCCGGTACTCTTCTTGCATGACTCTTCTGACGGTGGGGGAGGCCGCCGAGCGCCTCAAGGTCTCCGACCGCTATGTGCGGCGCCTCGTCGAGGACGGTGATGTGCCGGCCCGCCGCCTCGGAGAATCCTGGTTCATCGATGAGCGTGCCCTGGCCCGTCGTGCCCGCAGGGCGCCGGGTATCGGCCGCACCTGGGCTCCGCGGACCGCCTGGGCCGCCGTCGACCTCCTTGCCGGAGGAAACGGACGGGCCTTCCTCGACCAGCCGCGGATCTCCCGTCTGCGCTCCCGGCTGCGAACGCTCACCGCTGCCGAGATGCACCGACTGGCTGAGAACAGGGCCCGGCCCCACCGGTTCCACGCCTCGCCTCGAGCCCGAGCCAAGCTCGCCGACGTTCTCGTGCCCTCGGGGGTGTCCGCCCTGGATCAGTCGGATCTCGCCCGCCGCTTCGGGCTCGCCGCTGTCGAAGGGAACCAGCGGGAGGAGGGCTATCTGCTCGGCGACCTGGAGGCTCTCCAGTCGCGGCTCCGCCTCGACGCCTCGGCGGCGGGGGAAGTGGTGATCCGACACATACCTGCCCCCGTGGATCCCTCCGCCCTGCTTCGCACTGAAACAGTCGTGGCGCTGGACCTCATGGACTCCGACGACGTCCGTGAGCGGGCCGCCGGGCGAGAGGCCCTCGATCGACTGTTGCATCGTGTCTGAGCCGCGTCACCTGAGCGTGGAGGACCTCCTCGGATGTGAGGCGGGCCTCGGCGCTGGAGATGGCCTAGGGCGTGTCTGAGAATGGCTCCAGGGACCCGCTGAGATCCGGGGAGCCATGTCCCGGTTCCAGGTCGTCTTCGACGCCCGATCGGAGCTGATCGCCCCGCTGCTCCAGATCGCACGGGCCGGCAGGGCCGGCCCTTCTCGGATGCCCGCACGATGGTCGAAGCGATCATCTACCGGTGCAGGTGCGGGACTCCGTGGCGGGATCTGCCCGAGGTCAACGGGCCCTGAGAGGCCGCGTGGATCTGACATCGACGCAGGGTGTGGGCACTGGTCTGTCCGGGGGCTGACTCGAGGACTTTTGTTCGTACCCTGTCTGTCATGGCCACCCCTCTCCTGGAGCTCGCCGCGAGTCGAGGCGTCTGCTTCCCGCTGCGAGCCCGCCGGCTGACCCTCACCCCGTTCCGGGGTCTCGATGCACCCGCCGTGTGGGGCTTCTGCCGTCTCGAGCAGGTGTGGACGTGGACCTCGGGCCGTCCGGAGAGTGAGGGCGCGCTGCGCGAGTCCTACCTCGGGGCGGGGGACCGCCTCACCGTGCGGGCCGGAGACGTCATCGTCGGTGTCGGGAAGGTCGCGGTGCAGGACGCGTGGAGTCAGGACGGCCCGCAGGAGGAAGCCCGGGACGCCCAGGCCGAGCTCGGCTGGACGATCGATCCGCGCCAGGCCGGGCAGGGCTATGGCACCGAGCTTGCGCGAGCCCTGCTGGGCTTCGCGTTCGACGATCTGGGTGTGCGACGCGTGGAGGCTCATGCCTTCGCGGACAACGCTCCGAGTCTGCGCATCATGGAGAAGGTGGGGATGCGTCACGAGGGCACGTTCAAGGAGGAGTCTCTGCATCTCACGCGCGGCTGGGTGGATGGCGCCACCTACGCGATGCTCGCCTCGGAGTTCCATTCGCCCCTTACGCAGGAGTGATCCCGGCGGCCACGACCGCATGATCTGCCGCTCCACCGCCGAGGGCCGTGTGCCAGCAGGGGGCTGTGAGCCGGGTGGGGAATGAGCGTGAGTGGCGGTGGCGCATCGGTGTGGCACCTCCCCTGGTGGGTTCGGCTGGTGTGTTCGCGGGGCTGCGGCAGGATCTGGGACTGGGGTGGGGTTTGACGCTGGTGGCCGTCACGGCCCTCGGGGCGATGCTCGCCTTGCGAGGGGTGCATCACCGGGTCGAGGCGGAGCAGGCTCGCCGCAACGTGTTCGACGCCGGAGCCGGCTCCACCGCGTGGGTGATGCTGCTGATGGGGGCCGCGGTCATTCCGGGGCTGGTGCTGAACGCGATCGACGACGCCGGCGTCCGGGCGGTCGTGGCCGGTCTGCTCGGCGCGGTGCTCGCTGCCGCCGCCCACGGCATCCTCGCGGCGACGACGACGCTCGAGGAGCAGCCGCGGCCCGAGCCGGTCCCTCTGGACCGGCACGGGCGCTGACGTCGGGGTCATGGCCCCCCGCTCCTGAACACTGTTCAATGAACACTGTTAGAGTCCCTCGAGTCAGACCCACCCGGGGCCGAGCCCCGCCCACCGGAGAGGCCCGCATGACCGCCACCCAGGACTCCCCCGCCGTCGACCCCCGCCCCGCCGCCGCCCTCGACCCCGAGGCCCTCGTGGACCGCATCGAGGCGGGCCACGTGCTTACCGCTGAGGAGGCCGTCGCTGTGCTGGACGCCCCGGACGCGGACACGTTCCGCATCGTCGCGGCGGCCTCGCGCCTGCGCGAGAAGCACTTCGGCCGCACCGTCAAGGTCAACTACCTGGTCAGCCTCAAGACCGGCCTCTGCCCGGAGAACTGCACCTACTGCTCCCAGCGGCTCGGCACCGAGGCCGAGATCCTGCGCTACACGTGGCTCAAGCCGGAGGAGGCCGTCCGCCAGGCGGGTCTGGGCATCGCCGGCGGCGCCTCGCGCGTGTGCATGGTCGCCTCGGGCACCGGCCCCACGGACCGCGACGTCGACCGCGTGGCCGGCATGGTCGGCGACCTCAAGGCCCAGCACCCGGACGTCGAGGTGTGCGCGTGTCTCGGCTTCCTCAAGGACGGCCAGGCCGAGAAGCTCAAGGACGCCGGCGTCGACGCCTACAACCACAACCTCAACACGGCCGAGTCCCACTACGAGTCCATCTGCACCTCCCACACCTACGAGCAGCGCGTGGACACCGTGCAGCGCGCCGGCGCCGCCGGCCTGTCCTCCTGCAGCGGCCTGATCGCGGGCATGGGGGAGACGCACGAGCAGCTCGTCGAGGCCGTCCTCGCGCTCCGCGACCTGGACTCCGACTCCATCCCCGTCAACTTCCTCATGCCCTTCGACGGCACCCCGCTGCAGGGCCACCAGCAGCTCACCCCGCTCGAGTGCCTCCGCATCCTCGCCATGGTCCGCCTGGCGTGCCCGGACAAGGAGCTGCGCATCGCCGGCGGCCGCGAGATGCACCTGCGCTCCCTGCAGTCGGTCGGCCTGCAGGTGGCCAACTCGATCTTCCTCGGCGACTACCTCACCTCCGAGGGCCAGGACGCCGAGGCGGACCTGCAGATGATCGCCGACGCCGGCTTCACCGTGCTCGGCGCCGAGGAGCGTGCGCAGCAGGCCGCGGCCGACGACGGCGCCTCGGCCGGCGGCTGCTGCGGCGGCACGGACGACGCCGGCCCGTGCGGCTCCGGTGCGGCCGTCGCCTCGGAGGCCACCGCGGAGGACGCCCGCCCCGACACGGGCGCCGAGGGTGCCGTGAAGCCCGAGCTGCGCCGCCGGGGTGCGGGCACGGCCGAGCCCGCCAACGCCTGAGCGCGCCGTGACCGCCCCCGCTGAAGCCGGCCTCCTCGACCGCGACGCCGCCCACCTCTGGCACCCCTACGGGGCCGCCGGCGCCCGCCAGCTCTACGCCGTGCGCGGTGCCCGGGGCGTCCACCTCGACCTCGAGGGGCCGGGCGGGGAGCGTCACCGCGCCATCGACGCGATGGCGTCCTGGTGGTCCGTGGTGCACGGGCACGGGCACCCCGCGCTCGTCGAGGCCCTGACCCGGCAGGCCGCGGCCTTCCCGCACGTCATGTTCGGCGGGCTCACGCACGCGCCCGCCGTCGACCTGGCGGAACGGCTCGTCGCGCACACCCCCGCCGCGCTCGAGCACGTGTTCCTCGCCGACTCCGGCTCGGTCTCGGTGGAGGTTGCGCTCAAGCTCGCCCTCCAGTACCAGGCGACGCGCGGCCGGCCCAGCCGCCGCCGATTCCTCACGGTCCGCGGCGGCTACCACGGGGACACCGCCGCGCCCATGGGCGTGTGCGATCCCGTGGACGGCATGCACGCGGCCTTCACCTCGCTCGTGGCTCGGCATCTGTTCCTGCCCCGCCCGCCGGCGGCACGCTGGGTGCCCGAGGGCGTCGCCGCGGCACCCATGGCACCCGACGCCGCTCCGGCCGGCCACTGGGAGGCCGACGACGCCGCCCTCGCCGCGTGGGAGGACGAGGCCCGCGCCTTCACCGCCGCGCATGCGGACGAGATCGCCGGCGTGATCCTCGAACCCGTGCTCCAGGGGGCGGGGGGCATGCGCGTCTACGACCCGCGCTGCCTCACCGTGCTGCGCGAGCTGTGCGACGAGCACGGGCTCCTGCTCATCGCCGACGAGATCGCCACCGGCTTCGGCCGCACCGGCCGCTGGCTCGCGTGCGAAGGGGCCGGCGTCGCCCCGGACGTGCTGTGCCTCGGCAAGGCGCTCACCGGCGGCACCATGACGGGCGCGGCCATGCTGTGCACCGCCGAGGTCGCCGAGACGGTCTCCCGGCGGGAACGGGGCATGCCCGGGGCTCTCCTGCACGGGCCCACGTTCATGGGCAACCCGCTGATGTGCGCGGTCGCCTCCGCGTCCCTCGACCTGCTCTCCGACCCGCGCGACGGCTGGGCCGCCCAGGTGCCCCGCGTCGAGGCCGGGCTGCGCGCCGGGCTGGCGGCGGCCGCCGACCTGCCCGCCGTCACCGACGTGCGGGTCCTGGGTGCGGTAGGCGTCGTGGAGCTGGACCGGACCGTGGACGTCGAGCCCGTCACTCGGGCCGCCGTCGCCCGCGGTGCATGGGTGCGCCCCTTCCGGCGGCTGGTGTACGTGATGCCGCCCTACGTGAGCACCGACGACGACGTCGCCACGATCTGCGCGGCCGTCACCGGGGCCGTCGAGGAGGTCTGCGCATGAACACCGCCGAGGCCGGCGCGGCCACGAGCACGCCCGCCGACCCCTGGTCCTCGTGGCTGGGCTCTCGGGCCGCCGTCCGCGCGCGCCGCGGCCTGGAGCGCCGCGCCGACCCGCCGGAGCCGGGCGCGCCGTCGTCGAGCGTCGTGGACCTGGCCGCCAACGACTACCTGGGCCTGGCCGTCCACCCGGACGTGCGGGCCGCCGCCGCGCGCATCGCCACCGAGGGGCCGGTCGGGGCGCGGGCCTCCCGCGTCGTCACGGGGACGCATCCCGCGCACGCCGACCTCGAGTCCGCCGCCGCCGCGCTGGCCGACGCGGATGCCGCCCTCGCCTTCTCCTCCGGCTACACCGCGAACCTCGGTGTCCTCGGCGCCCTGGCCGGGCCGGGCACCGCCTTCCTCCTGGACGAGCACGCCCACGCGAGCCTGCGCGACGGCGCCGCCCTCGCCGTCACCGCCCGCTCAGGGGCGTTCGCCCCCCTGGCGGGCGCGTCGGTCACCACGGTGGAGCACAACAGGGTGCCCGCCTTCCGGGCCGCCCTCGACCGGCTGCGCACCGAAGGGCGGGCGCGACGGATCGTGCTGGTGGTCGAGTCCCTGTACTCCGTGCTGGGGGACGAGGCCGACCTGCCCGCCCTGGCCGCCCTGGCCGCCGAACACGGCGCCCTGCTCGTGGTGGACGAGGCCCACTCGCTCGGCGTGGTCCCCGGCGGCAGCCGCACGGGCGCCCTGGGACTGTGGGCGGGGCAGGCGCCCGTCGTGGTCACCGCCACCTGCTCGAAGGCCCTCGGCGGCCAGGGCGGTCTGGCCCTGTTCGGCGGGCCCGACGCGCGGTCCTGGCGCGACCACGTGCTCAACACCGCCCGCACCTTCGTCTTCGACACGGCCCTGGCCCCCGTGCTCGCCGCCTCCGCGGCGGCCGCCTGCCGGATCGCCGCCACGGGGGAGCCCGCGGCACGGCTCGCGCGGGCCCGGGAGACGGCCGTGGACGTCTTCACCCGCCGGCCCGAGCTGGCCGGGCACGTGGAGGTCGGGGCGGGCGCCGTCCACTCGATCCGCATGCCCGGACCGGAGCAGGCCGTCGCCGCGGCCGCGGAGCTGCGCGCGCACGGCGTCCTCGTGGGATGCTTCCGCCCGCCCAGCGTGCCCGACGGCATCGCCCGCCTCCGCGTGAGCGTGACCACCGCCGTCCCCGAGCCCCGGCTGCGGGCGGCGCTGGAGGCGGTGGCGAGCGTGGCCGCCCGGGCGTGGGGCGCGTCCACGGGCTGCCCGTTCGCCCACGGCGACCCACGGCCGGAGGCCGTGCGCGGCGACCACCTGCGGATCTCCGATCCCGCCGACCTGCGGCGCGTGCTCACCGACCCCGGGACGTTCGCCTCGGACAACGCCCTCACGGCGGTCGTCCCGCTGAGCGGCCCGGCCCGCCGCATCCTGGCCGCCGCCCGCTTCCGGCTGCCGCCCGTGCTCGCCTCCGCCGGCGGGGAGGAGCACCGGGCGGTGCGTCGCGTCGTGGCACCGTTCTTCTCCCCGGCGAAGGTGCGCGAAGCCCGCGGCCGGATCCTCGCGACCACCCGGATGGCCCTCACGGCCGCCCTCGCGGACACCGGCCGCGCAGGCGGGGCCGTGGACCTGGCGACCACCGTGGCGGCAGCGGTCCCGGCGCGCGTGATGTCCGCCCTGACCGGCGTGCCCAACCCGCCCGAGGCGCAGCTGCACCGCTGGAGCGCCGACTCCCTCGAACTGTTCTGGGGCTGGCCGGACGAGGACCGCCAGCTGCGGCTCGCCCGCTCCGCCGCCGACTTCCACCGGTGGCCGCGCGGGGCCGTCGTCGAGGCGCGCGGGGACGACGCACAGCCCGGCAACCTGTTCGCGGCGCTGCACGAGGCCGGCGTCGACGACGAGCGGATCGTCTCCCTCGGCTACTTCCTGGTGATCGCCGGGCAGGAGACCACCCGGCTGCTCATCTCCACCGCGCTCACCCGCGCCCTGGCCGACCCCGCCCGCTGGGCCGCGCTCGGCGCCGGGGCGGACGGGGGCGCCGGAGCCGATGCGGCGGAGGCGGCCGCGGCCGAGCTCGTGGCCGAGTGCCTCCGGACGAGCTCCTCGGTGCCCACCTGGCGGCGCCTCGCCACGGCGGACGTCCGCGTCGGCGAGCACGAGGTCCGCGCCGGCGACGAGCTCCTGCTGCACCTCAGCGGCGAACAGCACGACGACGCCCGGCTCGCCTTCGGCTTCGGCCTGCATCGCTGCCTCGGGGCCGGGCTCGCGGAGCTCGAGACCGCCCTCGTGGTCCGCGAGGTCGCCCGCCTGCTGCCGGACGCCCGGCTCACCGGGCCGCCGGCGACGTGGCTGCGCCTGCTCTCCTTCCAGGCGCCGCAGCACGTGCTCGTGACGCCCGGACCGTGGCACGGCGGCGAGGACATCCGAATCGAGCAGAGTGGAGTGGACACATGCGCATCGAGGTCGTGACCGGCACGGACACGGACGTCGGCAAGACGTGGGGCACCGCCGCGCTCGCGGCCCGTGCCCTGGTGGCCGGGCTCCGCGTGCACGTGGACAAGCCGGTGCAGACGGGCGTCGCACCGGGGGAGGCCGGCGACGTCGAGACCGTCCGGGACCTGGTGGCCGCGGCCGCCGCATCCGGCGCGCTCGACGCCGCCGCTCCGGCCCGCCTGACCGTGTCCGAGGGGGCGCGGGTCGGCCCCGCGATGGCCCCCGTGGACGCGGTCGCCCACGCGGGGGAGGGGACGCCCCCTCTGCCGCCTCTGGGTGAGCAGCTGGGCCGGTGGCGTGGCCTCGCCGCGGGCGTCGACCACCTGCTCATCGAGGGCGCCGGCGGGATCACCGTGGCGTGGACCGAGGCCGACGAGGGGCCTGTGGACGCCGTGCGCGCGCTGCGGGCGGCCGGGCTCGACGCGGGGTTGACGGTCGTGGCGCGCCCCGGGCTGGGCACGCAGAACCACGCGCGCCTCACGGTGGAGCACGCCGCCGCCCGTGGCGTGGCGCCGGAGCGGATCCTCGTCAGCGGCGTGGCCGCGGACCCAGACCCCGTCGAGCGGGCCAACCTCGTGTTCCTGGCCCGCCTGGCCGGCGCCCACGGGGCGGTGCTGGAGACGGTGCCGCGGGGCACCCCGCCGCGCGTCATGTCGGTGCGTTGACCGCCGTCGTCGGGAGCGTGCTCAGCGAACGGCGCGGATCCGCCGCACCACGCACACCACGATCACCGCGAGACCGGTGAGCGCACTGACGGCCACGAGGGCGAGGCCGCCCACGATGCCGACGTCCATCGCGGTGCTCGTGCCGAGCAGGTCCATGAGCACCGGGGTCGTGGCGCCGGAGTCCGGGTGGTCGCCGCCGTCGGGGAAGATGATCGCGGCCAGCGCGAAGGACCCCCAGGAGATGCCCAACAGCGTGTGCAGCAGGCGCCCCAGCCGGATGCCGCCCCGCTGCTCATCCTGCGGGTTCACGCGGGGCAGGAGGAACAGGCTTCCCACCAGGACCATGAGGACGAGTTCGTGGGGCAGGGCGCCGAAGACCATGTAGATGACCGTCATCCAGCCGTTCGCGCCGACGTTGGAGCGCAGGGCGAGCGCGATCAAGGGCAGGGCGAGGAGGGCCAGCGCCCACGGCAGCGCGGCCCAGGGGCGCCATGTGCCCACGCTCGGGCCCTTGCGGGTGGGGGTCGGGGAGGCGAAGTCCGAGTGCTGGGTGTGGGGCGCTGCGGTGCTCATGGAGCCAGCGTAGCCAGGGGGTGGCATCCGTCACGCTGGTAGGATTCGGGGGTACGGCCTCCGTGCGCACCGCAAGGGGGCGTTTTCCATGTACGGGCCGGTCCGGGACGACCCGCGGCCCTGAGGAGAGATGCAGATGCCAGCGATCGCGATCGTCGGAGCCCAGTGGGGCGACGAGGGCAAGGGCAAGGCCACCGACCTGCTGGGCGGGCGAGTGGACTACGTCGTCAAGCCGAACGGCGGCAACAACGCCGGGCACACCGTCGTCGTCAACGGGGAGAAGTTCGAGCTCAAGCTGCTGCCCGCCGGCATCCTCTCGCCCAACGCGACGCCCGTGATCGGCAACGGCGTGGTGGTGAACCTGGAGGCGCTGTTCGAGGAGATCGACGGGCTCGAGTCCCGCGGCCACTCGTGCGAGCACCTGAAGATCTCCGCCAACGCCCACCTCGTGGCGCCGTACCACCAGACCATGGACAAGGTGACCGAGCGGTTCCTGGGCAAGCGCGCGATCGGCACCACCGGTCGCGGCATCGGGCCCGCCTACATGGACAAGGTGGCCCGCCTGGGCATCCGCGTGCAGGACATCTTCGACGAGTCGATCCTGCGCCAGAAGATCGAGGGCGCCCTGCGGCAGAAGAACGAGCTGCTGGTGAAGCTCTACAACCGCCGCGCCGTCACCGTGGACGAGATCGCCGAGTACTTCCTGGGCTACGCGGACCGCCTGCGCCCCATGGTCGTGGACTCCGTGAACCTGCTCAACGACGCCCTGGACGAGGGCAAGGTGGTGCTCATGGAGGGCGGCCAGGCCACCTACCTGGACGTGGACCACGGCACCTACCCGTTCGTGACCTCGTCCAACCCGACCGCCGGCGGCGCGGCCGTGGGCGCGGGCATCGGCCCCACCCGCTTCTCCCGGACCATCGGCATCGTGAAGGCCTACACCACGCGCGTCGGCGCCGGCCCGTTCCCCACGGAGCTCTTCGACGAGATGGGCGAGCAGCTGCGCACCACCGGCGGCGAGTTCGGCGTGAACACCGGCCGCCCGCGGCGCACCGGCTGGTACGACGCCGTCATGGCCCACTACGCCGCGCGGATCAACGGCTTCACGGACTACTTCCTCACCAAGCTGGACGTGCTCACCGGCATCGAGAAGATCCCGGTGTGCGTGGCCTACGAGGTGGACGGCGTGCGCCACGACCGCATGCCCATTACCCAGACCGAGTTCCACCACGCGAAGCCGGTCTACGAGCACTTCGACGGGTGGACTGAGCACATCTCGGGCGCCCGCGCGTTCACGGATCTGCCGCTGAACGCCCAGCGCTACGTGGAGGCCCTCGAGAAGCTCTCCGGCTGCCGGATCTCCGCGATCGGCGTGGGCCCGGGCCGCGACCAGGTGGTCCAGGTCCGGGACCTCATCGAGGACTGACCCGGCCCGCCGCCCCGGCCCGGCCCGCCCTGGCCTGCACTTTCGAACGTGAAAGAGGGCGAATGGGCGCTTTCGAACGTGAGATAGGCCCTATCTCACGTTCGAAAGCGCCCGGGGGTCCGCCGGTCAGTCGGCCAGGCGGCCCGTCGTCGGGAAGCGGTCCCACACGCGGTGCGCGGGCAGGAGCTGCTTCAGCGCCGCCACGGCGGCCGCGCCGTCCGCCGCGGACTCGACGCCCTTGCCGGACACCTGGGCGGCCGCGAGGACGGCCTCCGCCGGCTCGAGGGCGAGGATCGCCTTGGAGTGGCGCCACATCTCCTGCAGCACCTTGATGACGCGCGGGTCCACCGCCTCGGGGTCGGCGGCGCCGGCCTTCTGGTCCAGGCCGGGGGCGGCGTCGGCGGCGGGGGCCGCCGGCGAGGCCACGACCACGGCATCCAACTCGATGGACGCGGCGGTCAGGTAGGTCCGCTGGGCCACGATCTCCCCGGCCACGGGGCCGCCCTTCGGCGCGATGACCAGCGGGACCATGCCCGCACCGTGGATGCCCTGCACGAGGGCGTCCAGCTCCTTCTCGTCCACGGACTCGCCCACCACGACGCCGACCTGACGGCCGTCGAGCGGCCACGCGCCGCCGATCTGGGACAGCACGGGGGAGGGCTGCACGTCGGCCGGGGTCTCGGTCGGCGCGGGAACGGGGATGCCCAGGCCGTCCGCGACCTGCTGGGCCAGTCGCGTGTCGATCGCGGCGAGGTGGGCCAGCTGGCGCTCGCGGATGGTCTGCTCGTAGCACTTGCCGAGCTCGAACGTGTACGCCTGCGCCACGTGCTCGCGCTCCACCTCGGAGAGGGAGAGGAAGAACAGGCGCGCCTGCGAGAAGTGGTCGTCGAAGGACGCGGCGTGCGCGCGCTCCTTCACCGAGGCCGGCAGCGGCTCCGGGTGCTCGATGAACGCGTGGTCGTCCGCGGGGGTTTCGTACGGCAGGCCGCCGTCGAGCGAGTTGGGCCGGTACGGCGCCACGCCGCGATGCACGGCGCTCTGGTGGAAGCCGTCACGCAGCATGTCGTTGACCGGGGCGTGCGGGCGGTTGATGGGCAGCTGGTTCCAGTTCGGCCCGCCGAGGCGGGTGAGCTGCGTGTCCAGGTAGGAGAAGAGGCGGCCCTGCAGGAGTGGGTCGTTGGTGACGTCGATGCCGGGCACGAGGTTGGCCGGGTTGAAGGCCACCTGCTCCGTCTCCGCGAAGTAGTTGGACGGGTTGGCGTTCAGCGTCATGCGGCCGAGGGGCTGCACGGGGGCGAGCTCCTCCGGGACCAGCTTCGTGGGGTCGAGCAGGTCGATGCCCTCGAACATCTGCTCCTCGTTGTCCTCGAACACCTGCACGCCGAGCTCCCACTCGGGGAAGGCGCCGGCCTCGATCGCGTCGGCGAGGTCACGCCGGTGGAAGTCCGGGTCCATGCCGTTGGTGAGCAGCGCCTCCTCCCAGGTCACGGAGTGCACGCCGAGCATCGGCTTCCAGTGGAACTTGACCAGCACGGTGGAACCGTCCGCCGCGATCAGGCGGTAGGTGTGGACGCCGAAGCCCTCCATCATGCGGTAGGAGCGCGGGATGCCGCGGTCGGACATGTTCCACAGGGTGTGGTGCTGGGCCTCGGTGTGCAGGGACACGAAGTCCCAGAACGTGTCGTGCGCGGACTGCGCCTGCGGGATCTCCCGGTCCGGGTGCGGCTTCACCGAGTGCACGACGTCCGGGAACTTGATGGCGTCCTGCACGAAGAACACGGGGATGTTGTTGCCCACCAGATCCCACGTGCCCTCGTCCGTGTAGAACTTGGTGGCGAAGCCGCGGGTGTCGCGGGCCAGGTCCATGGAGCCGCGGGAGCCGGCCACGGTGGAGAAGCGGACGAACACCTCCGTCTCCTTGTCCTTGGCGAAGAGGCCGGCCCGGCTGATCTTCGCGGCGGTGCCGTAGCCGCGGAACACGCCGTGGGCACCGGCGCCGCGGGCGTGGACCACGCGCTCGGGGATGCGCTCGTGGTCGAAGTGGCTGAGCTTCTCCCGCAGGTGGTGGTCCTGGAGCAGGGTGGGGCCGCGGCGGCCGGCCTTGAGCGAGTGGTCCGAGTCCTGCAGGCGCACGCCGTGCGCGGTGGTCAGGTACGGGCAGCCCTGCGCGGCGGTCGCGGGGTCGGCGCCGGTGTCCTGGCCGGTGGGGGAGACCTGGGCCGGACCGCGCTGGTCCGGGGCCGGCACGGCCACGGGCTGGTCCGGGTGGGTGAGGGCGGTGTGCTCCTCGAGGTCGGGGGTGATCGGCCCCGGCGTGCCGGGGATGTCGGGCTGCTGGGTGGTCATCGCGTCTGCTCCTGTGGTGTCGACGTGCCGCGCGGTGCCGCGCGGATCGGGGGGCGGACGACGACGGCGGCCGATGCGGGCCGACGTCGTGCCCGGTCCCCAGCGTGGCGGCTGGCCCCAGCGCTGACCAGGGCTGACGGCCACCGGCAGGGGCCTGGCTACCCTGGGGGCATGAGGATCAGCGTCGGACAGTTCGGGCCCGTGGGCGACGTCGAGGCGAACCTGGCCGTGATGGCCCGCCTCGCCGCCCGTGCCGCGGGCGAGGGGGCGGACCTCCTGGTGCTGCCCGAGGAGGCCATGCTCGGGGCCCGCGAGGTGGGGGAGCAGTTCCCCGACGCCGTCGCCACGGCCTGGGAGCCGTTCGCCGCGGGCCTGGCCGCGCTGGCGCGTGAGCACGGGATCGCCGTCGTCGCGGGCGGCTACGAGCCGGGACCGGACCGGCGTCCCTACAACACGCTGCTGGCGGTGGGCGCGGACGGCGCCCGGCTGGGCGCGTACCGCAAGCTCCACCTCTACGACGCGTTCGCACACCGCGAGTCGGACCGGATCACCCCCGGCGACGGCGGCATCGCGGCGATCGAGCTCGGCGGGCTCCGCCTGGGCCTGCTCACCTGCTATGACCTGCGCTTCCCCGAGCTGTCCCGGCGTCTCGCGGTGGAGGGGGCGGACGTGCTCGTGATCCCCGCGGCGTGGTTCTCCGGCGAGCACAAGGTGGAGCACTGGCGCACCCTGCTCAAGGCCCGCGCGGTGGAGAACACGGTGTGGGTGGCCGCGGCGGACACGTGCTCGGACGGCACCGTGGGCCACTCGATGATCGTGGACCCGCTGGCGCTGCCCGTCGCCGAGCTCGCCGACGAGCGGGAGGCCGTGGCGACCGCGGAGGTCACCCGCGAGCGGATCGACGAGGTCAGGGAGTTCCTCCCCTCGCTCGCCAACCGCCGCACCGACGTCCTCTGAGCCGCCCCCGCCAGGCGGACGGGTCACCATTACCCCCTGGGGCTGGGAAAAGCCTAAAATCACGTCAGACGTGCAACCAGACGTGCAACCAGACGGGCGCCCTGGCGCCCGGAACGCGCCCCGCCCGGGGCGGGACGGGAGATCAGAGATGACCATCAACGCCGACGGCAGCCACGCCGTCCAGCCCCACACCGCGAACGCCCACACCACCCCGGCCCGCCCCGTGCGCCACGCCGTGGTGGAGGAGGAGGTGCTCGAGCCGCTGCGCCCGGTGGACGGCTGGGGCTTCACCAACCGCGTCATCCTCGTCTCGGTGCTCGTCGTGATCATCGGCAACGTCGTGCGCGTGCTCACCGGCGGCCTGGGTGATCCCAACGGCTCCGTGGCGCTGGGCGAGACCGGCCACGGCTGGGTCGTGCTGGTGCAGTCGTTCATGTTCGGCCTGGTGGGCGGCGCCCTGGCGGGCGCGGCCGGGTACCTGGTCGTGCTGCTGATGGGCGGGGCCGCCCGCTCCGTCGTGCGCTACGTGGTCGGTGGCGTGGTCGGTGGCTTCCTCGGTGCCGTGGGCCTGTTCGCGGTGTTCTCCAACACCGTCCTCTACGGGTCGGGCGTGCACCTGTTCTGGATGCTGCCGGTGGCCGGCCTGCTCGGCGGCCTCTGGGCGGGTCTCGTCTCCTCCCGCCGCTGATCCCGGACCCGGCGCCTCGGGCGCCGGGCACAGAGAAAGGCCCCGGTTCCGGCTCTCGCCGGGCCCGGGGCCTTCTCCGTCATCACTCGCACCTTCGATGAGGTGGCTTCAGCCTACGAACGCGCCTTGGGCTTTCCAGGGGAGTCGGCTGGGCGTTCCCTGGGAGTGTCGGCCGCCCCGAGCAGGTGCGCCAGCTCGTGGGTGGCGGCGACGAGGGCCGCCCCGCACCGGTCCGCCAGCTCGTCCGTGCAGCGGTAGGCCGGCACGAGCGTGCTGAGCGCCCCGACCACCGTGCCCGCCACGCTGATGGGGGCGGACAGCGAGGTGACGTCCTTCTCCACGGAACGGGTGCGCAGCGTGTAGTCCCCCGCGGCCACGCTGCCGCGCAGGGCGTCGCCCACGGCCGTGCCCGCCAGGGGGACGGTGCGTCCGACCCAGTTCGTGTGGCGGACCGAGTGCGTGCCCTCCACGATCGCCAGGTAGACGGCGGAGTCCGGAGGGGTCGTCACCGAGAGGTAGACGGATTCGCCCGTGGCGGCCACGACGTGGTCCATCGGCCCGCGGGCCAGCTGCACGAGCGAGTCCCGGGAGAAGGCCCGCGCCCCGAGCTGGATGAGGCGCACACCGGGGCGGTAGGCACCGTCGTCGTCGCGGGCCACGAAGCCGGACCCCTCGAGGCTGCGCAGCAGGCGCAGCGCCGTGGACGCCGGCAGGTCCGTGGCGCGGGCGGCCTCGGTCAGGCTCAGTCGGGGCTGCTCGGTGACGGCGGCGAGCAGGTCCAGGGCCCGGTCCACGGTGCGCGTCGAGGCGGTGGGGGTGGTGGTCATGACAGGGAGCGTAACGGGTGCGGGACACGCAGATCGGGCTTGCGCGTGAGCCGAGTCACTGTTTCAATGTTCGGAAAGTGCATGCCGAGCCGTGAAATCACCGGGGCCACCCGTCCCGGCGGCGCACGCACCCCGTCGAGAGGAACTGCCATGGCCGTGGGCTTCACCCAGCACGACCCGTCCCGCACCATCCGCGCCCCGCGCGGCACCGAGCTGTCCGCCAAGTCCTGGCAGACCGAGGCCCCGCTGCGGATGCTCATGAACAACCTGGACCCCGAGGTCGCCGAGCGTCCCGAGGACCTCGTCGTCTACGGCGGCACCGGCCGCGCGGCCCGCTCCTGGGAGGCCTACGACGCCATCGTCGCCACGCTCAAGGACCTCGAGGAGGACGAGACCCTCCTGGTGCAGTCCGGCAAGCCGGTCGGCGTCGTCAAGACCAACGTGTGGGCCCCCCGCGTGCTGATCGCCAACTCCAACCTGGTGGGCGACTGGGCCGACTGGAAGACCTTCCGCGAGCTCGAGGCCGAGGGCCTGATGATGTACGGCCAGATGACCGCCGGCTCGTGGATCTACATCGCCACCCAGGGCATCCTCCAGGGCACCTACGAGACCTTCGCCGCGATCGGCCGCAAGCGCTACGACGGCTCCCTCAAGGGCACCCTCACCCTCACCGGCGGCTGCGGCGGCATGGGCGGCGCCCAGCCCCTGGCCGTCACCCTCAACGGCGGCGTCTGCCTGATCGTGGACGTCTCGGAGGACCGCCTGCGCCGCCGCATGGGCAAGCGCTACCTGGACGAGGTGGAGACGGACATCGACAAGGCCGTCGAGCGCGTCATGCAGGCCAAGCGCGACGGCGAGGCCGTCTCCGTGGGCCTCGTGGGCAATGCCGCCGAGGTGTTCCCCGAGCTGCTCGAGCGCCAGAAGGCCGGCACCGTCGAGATCGACATCGTCACCGACCAGACCTCCGCGCACGACCCGCTGTCCTACCTGCCGATCGAGATCGACGAGAAGGACTGGCACGCCGAGGCCGAGGCCGACCCGGACACCTTCACCAAGAAGGCCCAGGAGTCCATGGCCCGCCAGGTCGAGGCCATGGTCGGCTTCCAGGACATCGGCGCCGAGGTGTTCGACTACGGCAACTCCATCCGCGACGAGGCCCGCAAGGCCGGCTACTCCCGCGCGTTCGAGTTCCCGGGCTTCGTCCCGGCCTACATCCGCCCGCTGTTCTGCGAGGGCCTCGGCCCGTTCCGCTGGGCCGCGCTCTCCGGCGACCCGGAGGACATCCGCGTGACCGACGCGGCGCTGAAGGAGCTGTTCCCCGAGAACGAGCACCTGCACCGCTGGCTCGACGGCGCTGCCGAGTTCGTGGAGTTCGAGGGCCTGCCAGCCCGCATCTGCTGGCTGGGCTACGGCGAGCGCCACAAGGCCGGCCTGCTCTTCAACCAGCTCGTGGCCGAGGGCAAGGTCAAGGCGCCGATCGTGATCGGCCGCGACCACCTCGACTCCGGCTCCGTGGCCTCCCCGTACCGCGAGACCGAGTCCATGCTGGACGGCTCCGACGCGATCGCCGACTGGCCGCTGCTCAACGCGCTGACCGCCACCTCCTCCGGCGCCACCTGGGTGTCGATCCACCACGGCGGCGGCGTCGGCATCGGCCGCTCCATCCACGCCGGTCAGGTCGGCCTGGCCGACGGCACCGAGCTGGCCGCGGCCAAGCTCACCGCCCTGCTGACCAACGACCCCGCCATGGGCGTCTTCCGTCACGTCGACTCGGGTTACTCCCGGGCCGTCGAGGTCGCCGCCGAGCGCGGCGTCCGTGTGCCCATGGAGGCCACGATCCGGGACTGACCCCGGTCACGTCGCCGGACGACGGTGCCACCGCACCGTCGCCGCCCGACGACTTCACCGCCGCGAGCCGGACGGGCGTCCGCCCGTCCGGCTCGCGATCGAAAGGACACCACGATGGACTCGTCCCGCCCCGCAGACCACGAGCTGCACACCGACACCACCGCGATGGCCGCGATCGAGGCCGACGCGCCCCGCCCGCCGGCGCGCTGGCGCATGATCGTCTACTCGGCGATCGGCATCGTCATGTTCTTCGTGCCCGTCACGATCAACGGGGCGAGCTCCATCCCGCTGGACCACCTGGTGACCTGGGTGCGCGGGCTGCTCGGCCCGGCCGACCGCTGGGTGGGCCTGGCCATCATCACCGCCGGCGCCGTGTACCCGTTCGCCTCGGGCCGCTGGCGCACCAGCACCACCCGGACGGTCTTCGCCTTCCTCGCGGTGCTCGGCCTGGTCGCCTCGGCGATGGTCGTGTTCGGCGTGGGCCCGAGCTGGATCCTGGACGAGAGCATCGGCCCGTTCCTGATGGACAAGCTCGTGGTGCCCGTGGGCCTGATCGTGCCCATCGGCGGCGTCTTCCTGGCCCTCGTGATCGGCTACGGCCTCATGGAGTTCGTGGGCGTCTACCTGCGCCCGGCCATGCGGCCGATCTGGCGCGTGCCCGGCCGCGCCGCCGTCGACGCCGTCGCGTCCTTCGTGGGCTCCTACGCCCTGGGCCTGCTGCTGACGAACCGCATGTACACCGGCGGCCGCTACACGGCCCGCGAGGCGGCGATCATCGCCGCCGGCTTCTCCACGGTGTCCGCGACCTTCATGGTGATCGTCGCCAAGACGCTGGGCCTGATGGACATCTGGCTCTGGTACTTCTTCGGCACCCTCCTGGTGACGTTCGTGGTCACGGCCATCACCGTGCGCATCCCGCCGCTGAGCCGCATCCCGGACGAGGTGTACCCCGGCGTGGTGCACTCGCCCGAGCAGGCCGTCACCCGGGACCGCTTCCGCGTGGCCCGTCGCGCCGCCGAGCAGACCCTTGCCGAGGCCCCGTCCCTGCCGAAGAACATCTGGGTCAACTTCCGGGACGGCCTCGTGATAGTGCTCCAGATCCTGCCGTCCATCATGTCCGTGGGCCTGATCGCCCTGGTCCTGGCCACGTACACGCCCGTGTTCGAGTGGATCGGCGTGATCTTCTACCCGCTGTTCTGGGCGTTCGGCTACTCCGACCCCGGCCTGCTGGCCTCGGCCTCTGCCACCTCGATCGCCGAGATGTTCATCCCGGCCACGATGGCGGCCGGCCACGAGGACCTCGTCGCCCGGTTCGTGATCGGCGTCGTCTGCGTCTCCGCGATCATCTTCTTCTCCGCGGTGGTTCCTGCCATCCTGGCCACGGACATCCCCGTGAAGATGTGGCACCTCCTGGTGATCTGGGTCGAGCGCGTGGCGCTCACCATCGTGCTGGCCACGCCGCTGGCCCACCTGGTGGCCGCGCTCGCCTGAGGCCCACCCCACCGCCCCACCTCCCCCGTCCGTCCCGCAGAGAGGCCCCCATGCGCTCCACGCTCATCACCGACATCGCCGAGCTGACCACCGTCGACCCCGAAGGGCGGGTGCTCACGGACGCGGCCGTCGTCGTCGAGGACGAGCGCGTCGCCTGGATCGGCCCCGCCGCGGACGCCCCGGAGGCGGACGACCGGGTGTCCGTCGAGGGCCGCGCCGTGCTGCCCGGCTGGGTGGACTCCCACACGCATCTCGTGTTCGACGGGGACCGCTCCGCCGAGTTCGAGGCCCGCATGGCCGGCGAGTCCTACGCGGCCGGCGGCATCGGCGTGACCACCTCCGCCACCCGCGCCGCCTCGGACGCTCGCCTGGCCGAGCTGGTCCGCGGCCGGGTGGCCGACGCGGTGGCCGGCGGCACCACCTACCTCGAGACCAAGACCGGCTACGGGCTCACCGTGGAGGAGGAGGCGCGCCACGCGCGCCTGCTGGCCGGGCTGCGCGAGGAGGGCCTCGTGGACGAGGTGACCTTCCTCGGCGCCCACCTCGTGCCCCCGGGCCGGGACGTGGAGGACTACCTGGACGACGTCGTCGGGCCGATGCTCGCGGCCGTGCGGGAGCACGTGGGCTGGGTGGACGTGTTCTGCGACACCGGCGCCTTCGACGCCGAGCAGACCCGCCGCGTGCTCGCCGCGGGTGTGGCGGCGGGCCTGGGCGTGCGCCTGCACGGCAACCAGATCGAGCAGGGCCCGGGGGTGGGCGTGGCCGTGGAGTTCGGCGCCGCCTCCGTGGACCACGTCAACCACCTCTCCGACGCGGACGTCGAGGCCCTGGCCGGCACCTGGGCCGACTGGGACCGCGCCTCCGCCACCGGGACGCCCGGCACCGTGGCCGGCTGCCTGCCCGCGTGCGACCTGTCCACCCGCGCCCCGCTGGCGCCCGCGCGTCGTCTGCTCGACGCCGGCATCGAGGTCTCCCTGGCCTCGAACTGCAACCCGGGCACCAGCTACACCACGTCCATGAACTTCAACGTGGGCACCGCCGTGCTGCAGATGCACCTGACCCTCGCCGAAGCCGTGCGCGCCGCCACCCTCGGCGGGGCCCTCGGCCTGCGCGCGCAGGACCGCGTCGGCAGCCTCGAGGTCGGCAAGCGCGCCGACCTGCACGTGCTCGACGCCCCCGCCGCCATCCACCTGGCCTACCGCCCCGGCATGCCGCTGACCCACGCGGTCTGGCGCGCGGGCCGTCGGGCCGTCTGATCGACCCACAGCAAGGAGAACGCATCACCATGACCACCCCTCCCGTCACCGTCACGCTCGGCACGTCCGGGGCCACCCTGGACGACGTCGTCGCCGTGGCCCGCCACGACGCCCGCGTGGTGCTCGCCGACGACGTGCTCGAGACCGTCGGCGCGGTGCGCCGCCACGTCGAGGCGCTGGCCGAGGCCGAGACCCCCACCTACGGCGTCTCCACCGGCTTCGGCGCGCTCGCGGACAAGCACATCCCGCTCGAGTCCCGCGCGCAGCTGCAGAAGTCCCTGATCCGCTCCCACGCCGCCGGCATGGGCCCCGTGGTGGAGCGTGAGGTCGTCCGCGCGCTGATGTTCCTGCGCGCCACCACGCTGGCCTCCGGCCGCACGGGCGTGCGCCCCGTGGTGGTCGAGACCTTCGTGGCCATGCTCAACGCGGGCATCACCCCCGCCGTGCGCGAGTTCGGCTCCCTGGGCTGCTCCGGCGACCTCGCCCCGCTCTCCCACGTGGCCCTGGCGCTGATGGGCGAGGGCGACGTCGTCGGGACGGACGGCGCGCTGCGTCCGGCCGGCGAGGCGCTCGCCGAGGCCGGGATCGAGCCGGTCGAGCTGCGCGAGAAGGAGGGCCTGGCCCTCGTCAACGGCACCGAGGGCATGCTCGGCATGCTGATCATGGCGCTGGCCGACCTCGAGGAGCTCGCCGACACCGTGGACCTCACCGCCGCGATGTCCGTGGAGGCGCTGCTCGGCACCGACCGCGTGTTCGTGCCGGAGCTGCACCTGCCGCTGCGCCCCCACCCGGGCCAGGCGACCTCCGCCGACCGGATGCTGAGGATCCTGGCGGGCTCGCCGATCGTGGCCAGCCACAAGGAGGGCGACTCCCGCGTGCAGGACGCCTACTCGCTGCGCTGCGCCCCGCAGGTGGCCGGCGGCCTGCGCGACACCCTCGCGTACGTGCGCACCGTGGCCGAGCGCGAGCTCGCCGCCACCGTGGACAACCCGGTGGTGCTCGACGACGGCCGGGTGAGCTCGAACGGCAACTTCCACGGGGCGCCCGTGGCGTACGTGCTGGACTTCCTGGCCATCCCGGTGGCCGACGTCGCCAGCATGTCCGAGCGCCGCACCGACCGCATGCTGGACCCGGCCCGCTCGCATGGGCTGCCCGCGTTCCTCGTGGACGACCCGGGCGTGGACTCCGGCATGATGATCGCCCAGTACACGCAGGCCGGGCTCGTCTCGGACATGAAGCGTCTGGCCGTGCCCGCGTCCGTGGACTCCATCCCGTCCTCCGCGATGCAGGAGGACCACGTCTCCATGGGCTGGCACGCCGCCCGCAAGCTGCGCTCGGCCGTGGAGAACTTCCGCCGCGTGCTCGCCGTCGAGCTCGTGGCCGCCGCCCGCGCGATCGAGCTGCGCGCCCCGCTGCAGCCCTCCGCCGCGACCGGTGCCGCCGTCCGCGTGATCCGCGAGGCCGGCGTGCCCGGTCCGGGTCCGGACCAGTACATGGCGCCGCAGCTGGCCGCCGCCGAGCAGGCCCTGCGCGACGGGTCCGTGCTGGCCGCCGTGGCGGAGGCGCTCGCGGGCGTCTCCGCCGACGCCGAGCCGCAGGACCTGGCCGAGGAGTCCGAGGGCGCCGAGGCCGAGGGGCACTGACGCCACAGAGTGGTCAGACGCCACCGAGTGGTCACGACATGCCGCGTGCGTCTGCACGAGACGGCGTGTCGTGACCACTCTGTGTGTGGGCGACCCTTCCGGCTCAGGCCGCCAGGTCCACGTCCTTCGTCTCCTTCATGAACAGGCCGGTCAGGCCGGTGAGGCCGCCGACCACCATGAGGTAGATCGGGAACGCGCTGGTCCATCCCTGCGCCGTCAGCCACGTGATCAGGTACGGTGCCGTGCCGCCGAAGATCGCGGTGGCCAGCGAGAGCATGGTGGCCACGCCCTTGGCGCGCACCGCCGTGGGCAGCACCTCGGACCAGACGGCGCCGTTGACGCCGAACAGCAGCGCCACGGCCAGCAGGGCGATGGTCTGCACGAGCAGGAACGAGGCGAAGGTGCCGTCCAGCATGCCGAACAGCGGGAACGGCAGCACCACGAAGAGCAGGCCGAAGGCGATGACCAGCGGGCGGCGGCCGACCCGGTCGCCCAGCAGGCCCGCCCCGAGGATGGCGACCAGGAAGATCACTTGGGCCACGAGCGAGGCCGAGAGGGTGGTGGACTTGTCCATCTGATGGGCCACCTGCGCGTGCGTGGGCAGGTAGATCAGCCACGTGTAGAACATCAGCGAGCCGCCCGCGGAGACCAGGAAGATCGTCAGCAGGCCGCGCCACACCGCACCCGGCTCCCGGCGGGGAGCGTCGTCGGCGGTGGGCACCACCTGCTGCGCCGCCGTGAAGTGCTCCGACTCCGTCAGGCTCCGTCGCAGGTACAGCGCATACAGGCCCAACACGCCGCCGATGCCGAACGCCACGCGCCAGCCCCAGGACGCCACCTGCTCGGGGGAGAGCAGCGTGTTGATGGCCAGGCCCACGAGCGTCGCCAGGATCGTGCCCACCACCACGGACACCCACGACGTCGCCCCGAACAGCCCGCGCCGGCCCTGCGGCGCCCGCTCCACGAGGTAGGTCACGGAGGTGCCCATCTCGCCTCCGTGCGCCAGGCCCTGCAGCAGGCGGGCGATGACGAGGATCACCGAGGCGAGGACGCCCACCGTGCCGTAGGTGGGGGTGAAGGCGATGATCAGGCTGCCGAGCGCGGTGATCATCATCGCCGCGAAGAGGCTGCGCTTGCGGCCCACCCGGTCCGCGTAGGCGCCGAACACGTAGCCGCCGATGGGGCGGGCGACGAAGCCCACCGCGAAGACGGCCAGGGTGGCGAGCAGCTCGGAGGTGGGGTTGTCCGCGTGGAAGATCTGCGCCGCGAAGACCGGGGCGAAGATCGTGTAGACGTTCCAGTCGTACCACTCCAGCGCGTTGCCGAAGTTCACGGCCAGCATGTCCTTCAGGCTCCGGGGGCGGGCCCCGGGCACGGGAGCGGGCCGGGCCGCACCGGTGGCCGCGGTGCTCATGCCCGCCCCTCGAGGCCGGCCTGGGCATCGCCGTCGGCGCCGGGCACCCGCATCTCGAAGGTCTCCCGCACCACGGTGTAGTCGAAGTAGCCCAGGCGGGCGATCGGCTGGATGCGCGGGATGTCGAGGCGGCCGTCGGCGGTGATGACGTCGTCGTCGATGTGGATGGTGTCCACGTGGGCGAAGACCACGTCGATGGTGCCGACGTTCGAGTCGCCCTTGATGCGGTGCGTCGAGTGGTAGCGGCACTCGAAGCGCACGGGGGACTCGGCGACCATCGGGATGGGGTGGTTGTCCGCGTAGACCTTGGTGACGCCGTGCTCCGCGATGCGGTCCCACTCGCTCTCGCCCGGCTCCAGGGCCATGGCGGAGACGTTGACGGCCTCGCGCAGGTCGTAGGTGGCCATGTTCCACACGAACCAGCCGGTCTGCTCCGCGTTGAGGACGGTGTCCTTGCGGCGTCCGTCCGGGTACTGGTTCGCGGAGAACATCACCATGGGCGGGTCGAAGGTGAGGTTCTGCCACTGGCTGTAGGGGGCGATGTTCTCCATGCCGTCCGTGCTCACGGAGGACAGCCAGCCGATGGGCCGCGGCACCGTGGAGCTCTTGAAGGGGGAGTAGGGCAGGGGGGTGGCCTCGTGCTGCGGGCGGTACTTCATGAGTCCTCCATGTGATGCCGGTAACAGGATGTGGGCCACGCTACGCCGCATATTCGGGATATATCAAGAGGATGCGGGAAGATGACTGCCTAGGTGTTGTGGGTCATGAGGTTCTTGCCACGAGGCGCCGGCTGAGATGAGACGAGTGGGCCTCTCCCGCAGGATGGAAGTTCCTACACCACCGACCTGCCCGAGAAGACCCACTCATGACTCACGCTAACGCACCCCTGACCCCCACCGGCCGTCTCAGGATGGTCCACCGCCACCTGCACGACGGGATCCCGCAGGCACACGTGGCAGCCGAGTTCCGGGTGAGCCGGCCCACGGTGGCCACCTGGGTCGCCCGCTACCGCGCCGAGGGCGAGGCAGGACTGCAAGACCGCTCCTGCCGGCCACGACGCTCTCCCGCCCAGCTCGACCCGGCCCTGGTCACCCAGATCCTCACCCTGCGCCGGGAGTGCAAGTGGTCCGCACGG
>NZ_LOSQ01000003.1:0-9314 GCF_001595485.1 Micrococcus sp. CH7 | reverse complement strand
GCCTACACCGAGGCGTTGGAGGATGAGCGGACGGTGACCACGATCGGGTTCTTCTGCCGGGCGCGGGCGTTCTTCGCCGCCCACGGCATCCGGATCGACAGGGTGATCACGGACAACGGCAACAACTACCGGGCCGTGGACTTCACCCGGAAGGTGGTCTCGCTCGGGGGCCGGCACCACCGGATCCGCCCCTACACCCCGCGTCACAACGGGAAGGTCGAACGCTACAACCGGCTGATGGTGGACGAGGTCCTCTACGCCCGCCCGTACTCCTCAGAGCAAGCTCGGCGTGAGGCCCTGGCGGTGTGGGTGAACCACTACAACTACCATCGGCCTCATACCTCCTGCGGAGACGCTCCTCCGGCCTCACTGGCACCGACCCGAGTCAACAACGTCATGACCTCTTACACCTAGGCTGGGCCCATGAACAAGTCGGAGGAGGCCTACGCCCGCCTGACGCAGAAGATCGAGACCGGGGAACTGCCACCGGGCGCCGTCCTCAGCGAGGCGGCCCTCATCGACGCCGCCGAGACGGGGCGCACACCCCTGCGCGAGGCGGTGCAGCGCCTCATCCGAGACCACTGGCTCCTGGCCGGTGGGGGACGTGGCCTGCAGATCCCGGCGATCTCCGTGGACGACCAGCTGGAGAGGCTGGAGGTGCGGCGGTCGCTCGAGGCGCTGGCCGTGGGACTGGCCTGCGCGCGGGCGGACGAGGAGCAGCTGGCCGTCGTCGCGGCCCACGTGCGGCACCTGCGCACGGTGGAGGACCTGCCGGCGTACGTCGCCGCCGTCGGGCGCTCGCACGAACTCCTGCGCACGATCGCGAAGAACCGCTATCTCGCCGATTCCCTGGTCCCGCTCCAGGGGCTCTGCCGCCGGTTCTGGCTCGCCACCACGAAGGGTCTGCCCGACGAGGTCGAACGCGGTCGGGCGTTCTACGTCCCGGCGCTGGAGGCCGTGACCCGGAGGGACTCGGCCGGAGCCCGGGCCGGGGTGCTGGCCCTGCACGACTTCCTGGCACGCTCGGCGCTGGACTACGCCGCCCGACGCGCGGCCCACGGCAGCGCCGAGCCCCCGGCCCCGTGGGCGGCGGGACGCTGACGCGCGCAGCCCCCCGCGCCTGAACGGACCACCGGCCCGCCTCAGGCCAGCAGCGACGCGTCCGTCCGGTGACGGCTGACGATCGTGTGGATCAGCCGGGCCGCGGCCTTCGCCGTGCGGCCGTCCACGTCCAGGGCGGGGTTGAGCTCCACGACGTCGGCCAGGGCCAGCTTCCCGGACTGGGTGGCCTCCAGCGCGCACGCGTGGATCACCTCGTACGGCACGCCGAAGCCGGCCGGTGCGCTCACCCCCGGGGCGACGGCGGCCGGCAGCACATCCAGGTCGATCGTCAGGTAGAGCACGTCCACGGCGTTGATGAACGAGCGCACCCAGCGTCGGACGCCGGTGACGTCGGCGGTCTGGGCCTGCTCGTCGGTCACCCACGTGACCCCGTGTTCGCGCGCGGTGTCGAACAGGACACGGGTGTTGTTGGCCTCGCTGATGCCCACCACCGCGTAGGAGAGCTGATGCTCCGCCCCCTCGGCGTCGCGCAGCGCCTGCAGGAACGGGGTGCCGGAGCTGGGCCGCGGCGCCTCGCGCAGGTCGAAGTGCGCGTCCAGGTTGAGGATGCCCACGCGGGTGCCCGCACCCACGCGCGTGGAGCCGGTCAGGCCCGTGATCGAGGCGTAGGCGGTCTCGTGCCCGCCGCCGAGCACCACGGCCAGGTCGTGGGCGTTCAGCAGCCCGCTGACCACCGTGCCCAGCTCGGCCTGGCCCGCCTCGAGCTCGCCCGGGGCGTCGTCGTCGCCGCGGTCCACGGACACGTCGCCCGCGTCCACGAGCGCGCCCGTGCCCTCGAGGTACGCGAGCGAGGCGAGCGCGCCGCGCAGCGCCTCCGGGCCGTCCTCGGCGCCCACGCGGCCGTGGTTCCGGCGCACGCCCTCGTCCGAGGCGAAGCCGATGAGCGCCGTGGACCGCGCGCCCGACGTCGGGGCGCCGGCACCGGGGTCGCGGTGCGTCGTCGTGGGCTCGCCGCGGCCGTCGGCGGGGCGGACGACCTGGTGCCAGCGCAGGTGCTCGGGGGCGTCGCCGTCGGTGCGGCCGGTCCAGGCGGGGGAGAGGGACGAGGAGGGGAGCTCGGAGGTCATGGGACCATCCCACGCCATCGACGGCGGGCGCGCAACGAGGGCCGGACGACGCCCGACACGGGGCGTCGCCCGTCTAGGGCGTGTCTGAGAATGGATCCAGGGGGCCAGCTGACACCCTGGAAGGCATGTCCCGGTTCCAGATGCTCTCCGATGCCCAATGGGAGTTGATCGCCCCGATGCTCCCGACCCGGACCGGCCGCGCCGGCAGGCCGTTCGCCGACGCCCGCGCCATGGTGGAGGCGATCATCTACCGGTACCGGTGCGGAATCGCTTGGAGGGATCTGCCCGAGGTCTACGGGCCCTGGCAGACCGTGTGGACCTGGCATCGGCGCCTGGCCGAAAAAGGCACCTGGGACACGGTGCTGGCCACGCTGACCGCCGCCGCTGACGCCGAAGGCCTGATCGATTGGTCGGTCTCGGTGGACTCCACGATCGCCCGCGCCCACCAGCACGCGACGAACATCACCCGCCACACAGGGGGATGGATCGAACTACAAGAATCCGCGTGAGGAACCGGCCGATCACGGCATCGGGCGCTCCCGTGGCGGGCTGAGCACGAAGATCCATCAGCTCGTCGATGGGACCGGGCTGCCGCTGGTCAGCCTGATCCCCCCCGGCCAAGCCGGGGACTCCCCGATGCTGCTGCCGCTGCTGGGGCGGCTGCGCGTGGCACGGCCGGTAGGGCGGCCCCGGACCCGCCCCGAGGCGGTGCTGGGCGACAAGGCGTACTCCTCCCGGGCGATCCGCACCCACCTGCGTGCCCGCCGGATCAAAGCCGTGATCCCCGAGCCGGCGGATCAGCAGGGCCACCGCAGGCGCCGCGGCTCGGCCGGTGGCCGTCCCGTGGGCCTGGACTCGCAGGCTTACAAGGGCCGGAACGTGATCGAGCGCCAGTACGCGCACCTGAAGCAATGGCGGGGCCTGGCGACCCGGTACGACAAGTACGCGATCGTCTACCGGGCCGCCGTGGTGTTGAACGCTGTGCTCGCGTGGTCCAAACGATTGTCAGACATGCCCTAGCTCTCGTTCCGTCTTCGGGAGAGGCTGGCGAGGTACTCGTTGTAAGAGTCGAGTTCGGCGTCCTCGGCTTTCTGTCGCTGTCTCGAGGTGCGCACGTCGCGGGCTCGCCAGCGGGACAGGCAGACGATGAGCACTACGAACATCGGCAGCTCCGCGTAGGTCCATACCAGCGTGCCGGCGATCGCCTGGTCGATGACGGGGTCATGGCTGCCTGTGGGGGTGGCGTATGCGCTGAACAGCGGTGTGGCGGTACGGAGCAGGATCAGGCCGAAAATGGCGTGGATCTGGATCTCGACGGCGATATCGACGAATCGTGCGGCGAAGGAGGGTTGGCGCGGTAGCGGATCGGAGGACCATAGCGGTGTTGCCGAGACGATGCCGAGGACGAGGATGACGAAGAGCAAGGCGTCCTGGCCGAAGGGGATGCGCATGATGACGCTGATCGCGTCGGTCAGGTAGAGGACCGGGTACAGCAGTATCGCAATGACGATGGCGACCACAGGGTGCAGTGCGGCGCTCCAGAATCGTGAGCGCAGTCCCCCGTGCGCGGCACGGAGCACGAGACGCCCGAGGCCGGTGTGCGGTGTGCTGCGCAGGAGCAGCAGCCCGGGTGACCCTGCGATGAGGAGCGGCGGAACGACGGTCAGCAGGGTGATCTGCTGGAACACCAGCGCTGTGATGGATTCCGTCGCGAGACGGTTCACACCGAACATCGTGATAGCGAAGATCAGGGCGCACCCGATCAGGAACGATGCTGTGCGGGCGATCGCCCAACGGCGCCTGTTTCGCCACATCCAGATCGCTCCTCGCAGATACAGTGCCGCGAACAGCAGAGCGGCGATGCCGACGGGTGAGCCGGTGAGGGGTTCGAACGTGACCCACTGGTCGATCGGCGGCGTAGCGAATTTCCCTTCATCGAGGCGATCAAACGTCGGCGACTTCGGCCGCGGTGGTGGTGCCGGAGCGGGGTCAGGTGAGGCCGGAGTAGGAGTGGGGCCTTGGCCCTTGATCGTGGACACGGTGTCGGTTCGGTTATGCCGCTTCCGCAAGCGGCACCGGCTCCCAGGGCAACCAGGTACAAGGGAATCTGCCACCGCTCCAGCCAGCCGATCATGTACTTCCTTTCCGGGCGAGGACCTTGCCTCCATCCTCACGGAGCTGCCCGGTTGTCGCGACGTGGCGGTAGAGGGCCTGTTGGACAAGGAACCTACTGCCTGCCCTTCTCGGTTTCCCAACCTGTGTCCGGCTTTGCCGACAGCTCGGCTCCTCACGCCTCAGGTAGTGCCCGAGCGCCAGCCCTGCTTGGCGGGCGCCGATCACTAGCACGTCGGTCTCGGCCATGGTGTGGTTTCTCCTCGTTGCGGGCGCGTGGGCGGGCCGTAGTGCGGCTGGTGTGTCAGTAACCGGTGAGGGCCGGGAAGAAGGTCCAGAACACCGAGGCGGCCACGGCCACATAGGCGATGGCCACCAGGGTTCCGGCCCAGCCGGCGGAGAACCGCACCACCGCGGCGTGCGCGGGGATCACGCCGTGGGCGAGGTTGCGCACGGTGAGCAGGATGAACAGCGGGATCATCGCCGCCCACACGATCATGCAGTACAGGCACAGGATGTGGATCTCGAACAACGCCTGGGACCACAGCCAGATGGTGAACACCGTGCCGGCGGTGACCCCGGCCTGCAGGCCGGCCCAGTACCAGCGCCCGGGGCTCGCCCCGGAGAGGGTCACCATGGCGGTGGTGATGACCACGGCGAACGCCACGATGCCGATCAACGGGTTGGGGAAGCCGAACAGCTCGGACTGCCAGGTCCCCATCACCTTCCCGCAAGACACCCAGGGGTTGATGTCACAGCTGGTGATGTACCCGGCATCCTCGTACAGCTCCAGGCGTTCGAGCACCAGGATCGCCGAGGCCACCCAGCCGACCACCCCGGTGATCAACAGCACCAGGCCGAACGGACGGTGCCGGGCGACAGTCGGTATCCCCGCTACGTCGGAGGCCTGCCCGGTACCGGCAGGGCGGTCGGTGGTGGTCGTGGGGATCGTCACGGGTGAATTGGTGTCGGTGTCGGGGACACTCATGGGCCCGGTCAGTCCGTCGTGGCGGCGGCGTCGACCTCGGCGCGGAACTGCTCGAGGGTGTTCAGAGTGAGCATCTGTCCGTCCAGGAAGAAGGTCGGGGTGCCCTGCACGCCCAGCGCGGTCCCGTCGGCCACGTCGGCCTCGATGCGGTCGCGGGTGGCCGGGTCAGCCACCGCGGCATCGTAGGCGGCCATGTCCAGGCCGAGATCCTCGGCGTAACCGCGGAACACCGGGCTCCGGTCCTCAGTGGTATGGCTCCACTGCTCCTGGGTGTCGAACATCTGCTGATACATCGCCTCGTACTGTCCCTGCTGGCCGGCGGCTTCCACGGCTACGGCGGCGGTCATCGAGTTGGGATGTCCGGGCAGCGGGAAGTAGCGGTGCACAAAGGTCACCGTGTCGGCGTACTCGGCGCGCAGTTCTTCCACGACCGGGTAGGCGGCCTTGCAGCCCTCGCACTCGAAGTCCAGGAACTCCACCAGCACGGCCTGCTCGTTCGGGGCCTTGGACAGTACCCGGCTGTCTGGGCGCATCACCGGCGTGGCCTCCGAGGGGGCGATCTGCCCGGTCCCGGAGGAGGCAGTTTGCCCGGAGCCCTGGGGGGCGGCGTCGCGGGGGCCGCTGGCGGCCACCACTCCGACGATCAGCCCGGCCAGCACCACAGCGGCCAGTACGACCCAGACGATGGTCTTGGCCTTGCGGGATGTGGTGCCCGGTGTTGACGGATCAGAGGGGGTCGGATTGCGGGTCGGTGTGCTCACGAAGGGATCCGTTTCGGTCGGTGGCGACGGCACCGTGCCGTCGGGGTGGGAATGAGCTGGGGCTGGGATGCAGGGGTGGGTCAGGGGTGGAGGGTCTCAGTGTGGGGGTGGGTGGCCGGTTCGATTTGGAAGGTGGAGTGTTCGATGGGTACTTGGAAATCCTGGGCCACGCACCGTTGCAGGTCGGTCAGCACAGTGCCCAGGTGCGCGGCGGTCAGGCAGCCGTTGTGCACGGTGACGTGCGCGGAGAGCACGGGGGTGTCGGAGTCGATGCGTGAAGCGTGCAGGTCATGGACCTCCAGCACGTGCGGCAGCTCCGATAGCCGGATGCGGACCGCCTCCAGGTCCAAGCCCTTGGGGGTGGTCTCCATGAGTACGTCGATGGTGTCGCGAAGCAGGATCAGGGCTCTGGGCACGATCAGTGCGGCGATCAACAGGGACACCACCGCATCGGCGCGATTCCAGCCGGTGGTGGCGATCACGATCGCCGAAACGATCACTGCGACCGATCCCAGGGCGTCGTTGAGTACCTCCAGGAACGCGGCCTTCATGTTCAGGTTCTCACCTCGGGAAGAGGCCAGGATCGCCAGACCGATGAGGTTGCCAGCCAAACCGATCACCCCGAACCAGAGCATCGCGGTGGATTCGACCTCGGGGGGTTCGATGAGCCGGCGTACGCCCTCCACGGCTACGAAGCCGCCCACGGCCAGCAGCACCGCGGCCTGCGCGGCCGCGGCGATGATCTCGGCGCGCTTGTACCCCCAGGTGCGCTTGTCCGTGGCCGGGCGCAGCGCCAGGGTCGTGGCGGTCAGGGCGATCAGCAACCCGGCTGAGTCAGTAAACATGTGCCCGGCGTCGGCCAGCAGGGCCAGACTGCCCGAAGCCAGCGCGCCGATGACCTCGGCGACCATGATCGTCGCGGTGATGGAGAAGACCACGGCCAGCCGGCCCCGCCGGCCCGCCGCCGGAAGAGCATGGGAATGATCGTGTCCGCTCATACCAGGGTCTCTTCCACTCGATGAATCATCAGCTGAACGTCACCATCCTGTCCGGCGATACTGAAGGCACGCTCAATGCGCACAGCAGGCGCAATCCGCCCCGCAGCCATCGCCGTCCTTCCGTTCTGGTCCCCGGCGATCAGCGCGGAGGCGGGGGTGCAGCAGGCATCCCCGCGCCAGGCCTCCACCCCTTCCTTGAGGGCGACGGCGGCGATCACCAGGGCCGCGACTGGGTCGGCCCAGGTCCAGCCCAGGGTGCTGTTGAGGACCAGGCCCACCAGCAGGACCGCCGAGAGGTAGGTGCAGATCAGGGTCTGTTTGGAGTCGGCCACCGCGGAGGCGGACCCGAGTTCGCGGCCAGTGCGCCGCTCGAACCAGGACAGGAACGGCATGATGGCCAAGCTCACGGCGGCCAGCACGATCCCCACCGTGGAATGCTCCGGTTGCCCGGCCCCGAACAGGGTGCGCACGGCGTCGACGGTGATGAAGGCGGCCAAGCCGAAGAAGGAGAAGGCGATCAGGCGCAGCGCCACCTTCTCCCGGCGGTGCGGGTCCGGGGTGGCGAACTGCCAGGCCACCGCGGCGGCGGAGAGGACCTCCACGATGGAGTCCAAGCCGAAGCCGATCAACGCGGAGGACGAGGCCACGGTGCCGGCGGCCAAGGCGATGGCCGCCTCGATCACGTTGTAGGTGATGGTTCCTGCCACGATCCAGCGGATCCGGCGGTGCAGGACCGCACGGCGGTCGTCCGTGAGGGGCTTGGAGCTCAGCGTGAGGGTGCTCATGCGCAGGTGCATCCCGCAGCGGAGCAGCAATCCGGGTCGATGGTCAGCGTCAACTCCAGCAGCTCCCCAAGGGTCTGGCCCAGCCGGGGGTCGGCCAGGGCGTACCAGACGTTGCGGCCCTCGGCGGTAGTGGTCACCAGCCCGCAGCCGCGCAGGCAGGCCAACTGGTTGGACATCACCTGCTTGGACACCCCCAGCTCCCCGGCCAGCGCCGACGGGCGGGCCGGCCCATCACGCAGGGCCAGCAGGATCCGGGTCCGGGTGTCATCAGAGAGGGCATGGCCCAGTCGGGACAACGCCGAGACATGAGTGAGGGTCGTGGTGCTCATGCCTAGAACGATACAGCATAACGTGTACCCTTGTCGGGGTGCCGCCCGGCAAGCGGCCGGCACCATGGCCCGATCCCAGGAGGTCCGCGCAACCGTGCCCCACTCTGATGTCCCGCTGACCGAACCATCCCGGCTCCTGCCCGTCCCATTGTCGGACGGCAGGAGAAGGGGCTCGGTGTGAGCATCGGGAACTACTTCGCCGAGACCGTCAACTCCGGGGCTCTGCTCATTGCCGCACCGCTGGCGATGATCGCAGGGATCGTCTCGTTTCTGTCCCCGTGCATCCTGCCGCTGGTGCCCGGCTACCTCGGTTACGTCTCCGGGCTGGCCAACCCCACACATCCGGACAACCGCCGCCGGGTGCTGACCGGGGTCGGGCTGTTCATCCTGGGCTTCGCCGCGGTCTTCACCCTCTACGGGGCCGCCTTCGGCACGATCGGTCACTGGCTGGTGCGCTGGCAGGACCCGATGATCCGCGTCCTGGGCGTCCTGGTGATCGTTATGGGCCTGGCCATGGTTGGCAAGTTGCCCTTTTTCCAGCGCACGATCAAACCCACCCTGGCCCCCCGGACGGGCCTGGCCGGGGCCCCGGTGCTCGGGGTCGTCTTTGGGCTGGGCTGGACTCCCTGCATCGGCCCGACACTCGGCGCCGTGCTGGCATTGAGCACCACCACCGGCGATCCCTGGCGCGGGGCCCTGCTGGGCTTCCTCTACTGCCTGGGACTGGGCATCCCATTCCTGCTGGCCGCGGCGGGGATCAGCTGGGTCACCAACGCCCTGTCCTACGTCCGCCGCAACATCCGGGTATTCAACATCATCGGCGGATCCCTGCTGGTGGGGGTCGGGATTCTGATGGTCTCCGGGCTCTGGATGCTGTGGATGTACCAGCTGCAGAGCCTCGCCGGCACCTTCACCACCCCCGTCTAAAACCAGAAACCCCGCCCCACCGGACCGGTTACTGAGGAGTGACCGGGCCGATGGGACGGGGACGAGGGCCCTGAGTGGTCGGTGACGGGTGTGCTCAGAGGCCGAAGGCTCCGCCGCTGATCAGGATGAAGACGCCTAGGGCATGTCTGACAATCGTTTGGACCACGCGAGCACAGCGTTCAACACCACGGCGGCCCGGTAGACGATCGCGTACTTGTCGTACCG
>NZ_LOSQ01000002.1:0-34385 GCF_001595485.1 Micrococcus sp. CH7 | reverse complement strand
ACTCCCATTGGGCGTCGGAGAGCATCTGGAACCGGGACATGTCCCCAGGGTCTCAGCTGACTCGTGCATCTATTCTCAGACACGCCCTAGATGTACTGACCCTGGGCGTTGATGACTCTCTCGGCGGCCGAGGGGTACATTTCACAGACCCCGCTGAAGGTTTTGCTCCGAGAAGGGTTCACCGCGTGTCGTGTGAAATCTTCGCTGCATCTCTACACCGGCGCACTTCCCGCCCCCGTGTGGCCCATGCACATCGCCTCGCCACTGCTGCTCATCCCCCGAACGGAGCCGCCCCTGATCCAGGCCCAGAGGGGGTCTCTGGGGCGTGGATCAGGGGCGGCTCGCTGGCCTGGATCTGGCGGGCCTACCTCGAGGTTCCCGTGGATCTGTGGCCGGGCAGTGGCGGCAGACTCCCCTCCCTCTGGCCCTCGTGCGGCTTGGTTTCCGCCGGGCCCCTGGCTGCCTGCTCCCGGTCTGCTCGCCCGCGCACGGCTGCGCTCTGGCTCCCGTCTACCTTCGGTGCTCCTTGGATGCTCGCCGGTCGCTGGTGCTCGTATGGCACGGCTTCCCGCTGGGGAGCTCGCGTGAAGATGTCGCAGCCGCTGGTCTACGTGTCGTAGGGCCCGGCCGGGGGGCGTCTCAGAGGCCGCCGTGCGGGGTCATGTCGATCTGTTCAACAACCCGGTTCTGGGTGGTGTCCACGACGACGGTCATGGGGCGCTCGGTCCGCGGCGCGGTGACCCAGGGGTCCTCGCCGGTGGTCTCGGTGGCCACCATGAGCGCGACGTCGACGCGCTCACCCTGAACGGTCTGCGCGCGCGACTCGAGCACCTGCACCGACGTGCTGGCCTTGGCCTGTACGAAGCGGTGCTGGGCGTCGGATTCCCAGTCCCGATCGACGTCGAGCGTCTTCAGCAGCTCAGGGCTCACCGTGGGCGCCAGCGCCTCCCGCCACTGCTGCCGGCTGGTCTGCCACGTGCGCGCGTTCATGGCCTGCGCAAACCGGCTGGCCACGTCCTCGGCACGCTTGCGGGCGTCGGGGTCCAGACCCTGCACGGCTCGCTCCTGGGCGGCCTTCTCCACCTCGATCTGGGAGCTGCGCGCCGCACTGACCGATGATGGGCTGACCTGGGCGTTTCCAGATTTCGACGGCCCCGTGGAGGGGGTCGTTTCCCGATTCGTTTCCTGACTCGCAGCGCTGGCCGGGGCGGTGCTGGCCGACGGCTGAGGCCAGGCCCCGGCCGTCGAGCTCGCGGTCGCCGCGGGGGTGGGGGCCGGCGCCTCCGGCGCCTGCTCGCCGGGGGTGCCGGTGAGCAGCCACGCGCCGGCGCCTGCCGCGGCGAGAGCGCCGACCAGGAAGGGCCAGGCCCGCCCCGTGCGGGGCTGGGGGTCCTGGGGGTGACGGGTGGTGTCCGTGCGGCTCACTTCTTCTCCTGGATCACGTCGAAGTAGACGGTGTCGGTGCCGGTCTGGGTGACCGGGTGCTTGCGGGTGCCGGCGGACTCGTTGATCGCGGAGATCATCATGCCGTCGCCGACGTAGATGCCCACGTGCTCCCACCGCCCGCGGGTGGGGTCCCACTTCTGGGCGACGATGTCGCCGGGCTGCGGGGTCTCGGTGCGCTTGCCCACGGTCCACGGGGCCTGGCGTGGCATGTCGATCCCGTTGTCCTGGTAGACGCGCGAGACCAGCCCGGTGGCATCCCAGGATCGGAACTCCGCGGCACCGTAGGTGTAGGTGCCGCCGATGCCGGCTTCGGCGCGGGAGACGATCTTCGAGCGCGAGAAGTCGGCCGGGATCTCCAGGCGCTTGGTGTCCTCGTCCAGGGCGTGGTTGCCCTCGGGGGCGGTGCTGGAGGTGGCGCTGGCCGCGGCCGCAGCCCCGCCGGCGCCCTGGCACATCATGGGGGTGGTGCCGGTGACCTGGCCCAGGATCTGGTTCGCCGCGTTCTCCCACTTGTTGTACTCGTCGGGGTGACGCGAGTTCTGTACGGCCTGGGCAGCCGACCCGGGGGCCATGCCCTCCCAACCGGGGATGTCCAGCAGGCCCGGGGGCATGCCCTTGTTCGGGCCGGTTGGGCCGCCGAAGAACGCTCGTGCGGCGTACTCGGGGTTCATCAGCTCCGGCACGCTTCCCCAGCCGGCCACGGTGCGCTGCTGGAAGACGTTGACCGAGTCCTTGTTGGTGCCGGTCTTCTGGTGCGGGAAGTTCATGGACTCCGGCAGGGTCGGGTTCGCCATGTTCTGGAGCATGGTCTCCTGGAGCCCGGTCATCAGCGCCACCTGGATCCCCTTGTCCGAGATGTTGAGCTCGCGCGCCACCCCGATGATCAGGGCCGCGTTCTCCACCTGCTCCGGGGAGAGCGTCCACTCGCTGCCCTCGGGCAAGGTGATCCGCACCGGCCCGTTGACCTTGGGGGGCTGCCCGTCCGAGGCGGCGGCGCCCGCGGGCGAGGATCCGCTGGCCAGCTTGGCCGAGGGAGCCGAACTTGAGGAGGCTGCCGCCGAGCTCGAGGACGCCGCCCCCGCGGCACCGCCGCCGGCCGGAGAGGTCAGCCGGGGCATCTGGCCCTTCTCCAGGATCAGGCCGCGCTCGGCCAGCCAGGTCTGCGGGTTGGACCGCTCGCCGTTGACATAGAGCATCAGGTGCAGGTGCACGCCCGTGGCCACGCCGGTCTCGCCGGCTCCGGCCAGGTGGTCCCCGGCCTTCACCTGCTGGCCGGGCTTGACCACGGTGGTGCCGTTGGCGATGTGGACATAGCGCCACTCGATCCCGTTGCCCGAGTCGATCTTGAGGATGTTGCCGCCCTCTTCACCCTCCATGTTGGTGCCGATGACCGTGCCGCCCATGACGGCGTTGATGGGGGTGCCCTCGGGGATGCCGCCGATGTCCACGCCACCGTGGAAAAGCAAGGGCGCCTCGCTCGTGTAGCCCGGGGGGATGTACCCGGGCCCGAAGGGGTTCGGGCGCGGCCCGTAGTCGGAGGTGACCCGGCCCATCAGCGGGATGGCCAGGGACCCGTCCGCGGCAGTCAGGCCCCCCACGACACAGGAGAGGGAGGACTGCTGCATCTTCAGCTTCTGCTGGGCGCCACCGATCATCAGGATGATCAGCAGGATCAGCACCACCACGAAGGCGACGACGGCCACCACGGCGCCGGCCCCGATGAAGACGGCGCGGCGCTTCATGCGTGCTGCCCCCGCGGGCCCTGGGCGGCCCGGAGGCGCTCGCGCATCCGCTGGGTGGCCTCCGTGCTGTCCGACCGCGGCCGCCGCGGGGGCTGCTGGGGGCCCTGGCTCGAATCCACGACGGTGCCCTCCACGACCTCGGGCCGGCGAGGGGTCACGGTGGCCTTGCCGTCGCTGCCCACCGTGATCCGGGACTGGCGAGACACCCGCTGGGGCTTGCCGGGGCCGGTGAGCTCCTTGCGGTTCTGGCGCTCGATGGACCAGGCCGCGCCCTGGGCAACGACGTTGACCGCCCCACCCATCGGACCACCGATGGCAGCCGCCCCCACACCGACGGCACGCACCAGCGGAGCCGGCGGCAGCTGCCCGCCCGGGCGGCGCCGGCGCGCGGGCCCGCTGCCGCCGTCGGCCCGCGCGGCACGGCCGAAGACCTGGGCGCCGCGGGGATCCGGCTCGCGCGGTCCTCCGCTGGGCGTATCGGAGCCACCCGAGGGGCCGGCGCCGCCGCCGGTCGGCCGGGAGCGCGCAGGCCCGTCCTGGCCGCCGCCCTTGGCCAGACCGAGACGGCCGAACTTGTAGCCACCCAGAGCCGTGCCGGCCATGCCCACCAGCGACTTCATCGGCACGCTGGACTTCTTCTCCTGGCCAGCGCCCAAGCGCGAGAGCCAGCGGGCGGTCTGGTCGCCCTTCTTCATGATCCCGTGACGCACGCGCAGCACCAGCCAGATCAGCGCGATCAGCATGAGCACCAGCAACAGCATCTGGAGGGTCACGCCGAGGGCTGCGGTGGTCAGCAACATGCTGGCCACCAGGCGTAGGGACACGGCCACGAGCACGATCGCGGCCACGATGACCACACCGCAGGCGATCACGCCGACGAACGCGCCGAAGAACTCCTTGCGGGAGGTGCCCGGCAGGATCGAGATCATCACGGCCAGCGCCTGGTAGACCCCGTAGAACAGGGCGATGAGCACGGCCAGGAACAGCACCACCGCCATGGTGGCCACGAGCACGGCGAAGGCTGCCGAGCCCAGGTTGGTCATGAGCATGGGGGCGACCTTGGTGAAGGAGGTCGACTCGGACCAGCTCTTGGCCGAATCACTGCACCCCTTGACCGGGTCCATCACCGACTTGGACTCCACGTCCATGGGGTCCGCGGCCTTCATCGTCTCGGTGAAGGTGCTGGCGCAGCCGCCCTCGAGCAACTGGCCGAAGGCGACGGCCTGGGAGGGCCCGCGCAGCATCGCGTCCGTCAGGTCGGCCATCACGGACTGGCCCAGGGCCGAGGAGGCGTCCGCACCGCCGTCCATCGCGCCCTTGCCTCCGGTGGCCTCCACGGCGATCTGCGCCGCGGTCTGCTGGGAGGTCTGGAGGACGCCGTCCGGGCCGGTGATGTAGGCGACCGGGTTCAGCGCGATGTTCGTGGCGACCACGACCATCATCACGGAGACGAACATCTCCCCCCAGGCCGCGCCGCGCTTGCGCATGAAGAACAGCAGGCCGATGGTCGTGCCGGAGATCATCGCCGCCAGCGGGATCCAGTGGATCTGCGCGACCAGCTGCCCGAAGTTCTGGCCGAGGACCTCCATCGGGCCGGAGAACCAGGAGACCCACTGGAAGCCGAGCAGGGTGTGCAGCAGCCACATGCACGTGGTCACGCACATGTAGTGCAGGCCCCAGAAGAAGTCGAGCACGGAGACCAGCGCGTCGCGGGCGGGGTTGATGTCAATGCCTCCGGCGCCGTGGTCCAGGGGCAGTGCCTCGTACTTGGAGATGGGCACACCGGAGGAGTCGGTGACCTGCTGGGACCACTCCTCCAGGCCCATCACCCCCGACTGCGCCGGGGCCGCAGAGGCGGCCGGGGCGGCCCAGAGCATGGTCAGCAACACGGCAGCGCTGACGCCAGCTCGTCGCATCCATCCGCGTGCGCTCATGCGTGCACCAGCTCCTTGGCGGCCTCGGTGGAGGCTCCACGCTTGGGCGGGGAGCTCATCACGGCCTTGAAGCGGGCCGGCGAGAGCGGAGGAAGCACCTTGATCTTGGCGACGTTTCCGTAGGCGTCACGCATCAGCGCCTCACCGCGGCGCTCGGGGGCCACCTCCTCGTTGTCGTCCAGGGGGGAGAGCCCGGAGGTGACCAGCTCGACCCACTCGTCCTGCCCCATGTCGGCCATCCAGTCGAGGTTGCGCTGGGCCATCTTGGAGTCGCGGGAACGGCAGACGATGCGCACGGGGATCAGCGCCTGGAGCTGCTGGGATCCGAAGTCCGTTGACGCGTCATGCGAGCCCAACGCCACGGCGGCCTTGTGCTTGCGGCCGTAGCGGACCACGTTGGACAGCTCCAGCTCGGTCTCCGGGGAGCCGGTGGCGTGGTGGGCCTCGTCGACGATCATCAGCGACTCGATGGAGTCGTCGGCGTAGAGCACGACGCGGCTGATGGCCACGATCAGGGCATAGAGGGCGCGGCCGATGACCTTCTCCACCGGCAGCTCCGCCTTCAGCGCGGCGGACTCCAGCTCCTGGCGTCGGGGCAGCTCCACGCCGCGGGTGCAGAAGGTGAGGAAGCGCGAGGACAGGTCCAGGGTCGGCAGGGACTCGTCGAAGAGCAGGGGCCCGAACTCGGTGGACTGCACGTTCTGGAGGCCGAACGCGATCGCGCGGGTCTGTTCCGGCTCCTCCCCCGCCAAGCCCTGGCCGGAGAGCAGGTGGGCTACCAGGGACCCCATGGAGGTGATCTGATGCTCCTCCGCGTAGTCGGGGTGCAGCAGCTGGCCGAGCAGCCGGCCCTCTGCGGAGTTCGAGCCGAAGCCCAGCAGCACGGAGACCAGGGAGCGGGTCACGCGCGCGGCGACCTTGCCCGGGAACAGGCGCAGGGGGTCGATCGACCAGCGGGTGTCGCCGAGCTCGACGACGGTGGGCTGGGAGCCTTCGCGCTCGGTGAGCAGTCGACCCAGGGCCGCCCACTCGGTGTTGTCGGAGCGGTCGATGGCCACGATCTGGCCTCCGCGGTCGAAGACGTTGCCGGCCACGATCTTCAGCAGGGTGGACTTGCCGGAGCCGTTCTCGCCGGTGACGGCGAACGAGCCGGACATGTCGGCCTCCATGAGGCCGCCGATGTTCATGAACACCGGGCTGCGGCGCGAGGAGGAGATGTTCGTGCCCAGCCGGAATCCGGTGCGGGTGCCCAGCGCGTCGGTCACCATGGGCACGCCGAAGGCCAGGTGCCGGCCGGTGACCAGCAGTTCGAGCTTCTTCACCACGGAGGAGGCCGGCGTGCCTGGCAGGCACGCCCACCACAGCGACTCCTGGTAGCCCAGGGGCGTGATCACCTTGAAGTCGCGGGCCGAGTAGGCCGCCTGGATCATCTGGGCCTGGTCCTGGGCCTGTTCGGGGGTCTCGGCGCCGACGATGAACATCACCGCGACGTCGACGGAGACCTCGGCCTCCGAGGAGTTCAGTGCGGCGTGGTAGGCCTTGAGGTCCTCGGCGATCGCGTCCAGGCGGGTGGATCCGCCGGTGATCGCGTGGGAGTCGCCCTCCTGCTGGTTGTACTCCTCGTTGAGCTTCTCCTCGGCACGCTTGTTCCGGGCGGCGGCGCGCTTGGCCGGCAGCACGTTCATGCGCATGATCCAGTCCGCGTTGACGCTGAGGGAGTCGATGTAGGAGACGTACTCGTCGTCGGGGAAGGTGAAGCCCTCGCGGGGGCCGGCGGTCAGGGCCATCACCACCTGGTACGAGGCCTGGCCTGCCGTGGTCTCGGAGGCGATCTTCACGTACCGGCGGCCGAAGGGGTTCAGCCGTTCCTTGGCGCTGACGTCGGACTGGCCGCCCTCGTCCACGAGCGGCTCGGGAAGGCTCGCCCCGGAGGTGAAAGCCTGCACGTCCTCCCCGCCGGCGGGCGCAGTGGGATCCGATCCCAGGCCCCGGCTCTGGGAGTGGGCGTAGATCCAGGCGACCTCGGCCGGAGAGGAGGGGACGGCCTTGAAGGCGGCGGGGATGGCCCGGCCGATGTGCTCGGCCGTGCGCCCCAGAGCCTGGATCTCCGCCTCCGTGGGTCGCCAGGTGGGCAGGGCCAGCTGCTCGCGCAGCTTGCCGTCGACGGAGCGGATCAGGGTCTGGAGGCGGTCGGTGATCGACTTGGACGGCAGCGGCACGGCCAGCCAGTAGGCTCGCTCGCCCACGGGGATCGTCTCGAGCTCGTCCAAAGAGAGCTCGACCTCCTCGAGGTAGTTGGGGCACTGCTCCAGGTCGACACCGTCGAGCATGCGCTCGACGACGGCGGCGGGGTCGAGCTCGGCGCACAGGCCCATGAGCATGGCCTCCCCGCGCAGGCCCTGGAAGAGGGCCTGGTGGGCGAGCATGGCCCGCTCCTTGTGCTCGCCCTTGCCGAAGCCGTAGGGCAGCCCGTGCACGCGCCACATCGCCCACACCGTGCCCGTGGAGGTCCACATGAGGTTCTCGCGCAGGTACAGGAGGGAGTTCTTCATCGCTGGGTGTCCTTGTTCTCGGTCGTGCTCTGCTGGAGGAGGCGTGCCACGGAGGAGGTGCCCATCGGCCGGTACGTCGGCGCGGGCTCGCCCTGCGGTTCGTCGGTGGCCGGCGCGCGGGTGAGAGCGGTGGGACTGGAGGGCTTCTCGGGCATCCCTGCGGGAGCCTTCTTGGGGGCGAACGTCTCGCCGCGGTAATGCCCGTGCGGGGGCTTGGACCAGGCCAGGAAGGCTCCGGTGATGACCAGGCCCAGCTCGTGGAGGTTGTCCGGGGCGAAGCGCAGCAGCCAGGTGACCGCCAAGCCAGCGGCCAGGGCGCCGGCGAAATCGAACAGGTCGAAGCCGGTGGACCAGGACCCCCGGACGGCCCACAGCAGCGCCACCGTGATCGCCCCGCCCACGCCCTGCACGAGCGTGTAGGGGCCCCCGGGCACGCGGGTGCCGTCGGGCAGCCGGTAGAGCGTGGTGGGGATGCGGCGGATGCTGCTGTAGAACCGTCCGGTCTCGGTCATGGCTTACTCCTGGCCGATCACTTGATGGTCGAGCCGGCGGAGTCCGCGGCCCACTGGACGCCGGCCACGCCGCCCCAGATGAACAGGCCGCCGGCCAGAGCGGAGAGCAGGATCGCCGGCAGGGTCCACTTGCCGCGGGCCGAGCCGATCAGGAAGATCACCACGCCCAGGAAGATGATCAGCGCGTTGAGCACGGTCTGGGCCTGGGCGATCAGGTTGTTGATCGAGGTGAAGAAGTTGGCGCCGAGCGTGAGGGAAGAGTGGAGGTACGGGGTGAAGACGTTCACGAGGTCTCCCTTTCAGAGATGAGGGGTCAGTGGGTCGGGGCGGACTGAGGGGCTGAGGTGTCGATCAGGGGGGCCGGGTCGAGGGAGGTCACCTCCCATCGGCCGTCGCGGAAGGTCACGGTGACCGGCACCGTCACGCCCATACGCGAGTTGCGCTCATCGGGCAGCTCTGCCTCCGCCTGGATCAGGGCGCGCACCGGGGTGCCAGGCTGGACGGAGTCCAGGGCCTGATCGGTGCGGATCTCCTGGATGAACAGGCGGGTGTAGGGGGCGGGGTCGATGGCGGCGAGCTTGTAGCCGGGGGCCAGGAAGCGGGAGACATCCGAGCGGCCGGCGCCGTAGGCCTGGAGGAAGCCGTCGAGCATCTTTCCCAGGTCGGTGTCCGGGCCGACCCGCTGGGAGTAGTTCAGGGTGACGGGGTCTCCATGAGCCGGCCCCGGCACCGGGGTGGGGTAGCCGATGACCTGCAACTGGCCGGGGGCCTGCTCGTGAACGGCCACCTGGTAGTACCGCAGCGTGTAGGGGACCGGCTTGGCGGTGGCCCCAGCCGCCGGAGACGGACTGGCCGAAGACGGCGAGGGAGACGGCGAGGCGGAGGACGTCGACGAGGCGGTTGCCTGCTCCACCAGGGACAGGCTCTCCGTCGCATCCGCCGCCTGCGGAGCGCCCGGGGTGCTCGGCGCCCCGGAGCGCTGCTCCACGTGGGCGGCGACGGTCACGGAGGTGATGCTCGGGTCCTGGCCGCGCTGGACACCGGCCACGGCGACGTCGCGCACACCCAACGGCTCCACGGGCAGCTGGGGGATCTTCGTCCCACCGATGTAGGGCTCCAGCAGGCTCTGGTCATCGCGGGTAGCACGCAGCCACGCCGAAACGTAGGACGTCGCCACGCCCTCAGCGGTGGACGTGTCGGGCACCTCCACCGCCGGAGCCGGCTGGGATGCCGTCGAAGCGGCCAGCACCACGGCCAGGCCGGACAGGCCCAGGCACAGCACCATCGCCCCGTAGAACCCGTAGAGCAGAATCCGGGAGGCCAGGCTGTTCACCTTGGACTTGGCCGGCGCCGGGCTGTTCTGCTCCGGCGCCTCCGCGGCGGGCTCGGTCTTCTTCTTGCGAGAGAGCAACTTCACCGATCCTGCCCTCCCATCCGCCGGGCGATGAGGGTGGCCTCGCGCAGCTGGTCCGAGTCCAGGAGGCGACGCATCTCCTCCTGGCTGGCCTGGTCGAACGGCCGCGCACACAGGTCCGCCAGACCCGCCTCCAGGACGGCCTCGGCCTCCCGCATGGTCTGGCCCTCACGCACGAAGCTGGCCAGCTGCTCATCGGTCACGATCTCGGGGGTCTGCTCGGACATCACGGGGGCTCCTTGGACGGGCGATCTCTCACCGGACTAAAGGCCGCCCGCGGGAACCGATGTCCCTCCCGTGCGGGAACTTTTTCTCCGCCCCTCCCCCACATCCGCATGATTACGCCGATCTCCTGCGGTCCAGGTTCTGGAAATCCAGACGATCGGCAGATCCAGATCCAGATCCAGATTCGTTTCCCGACCTGCTCGTTTGGCTGGTCAGTGACCCGTCCGGGACGCCCGGACACCACTGATGGAGGGACCGAGTCCGATGAGCACCACCACCTACGCCCCGACCGTGATCGACCGCCTGAACGCCGAGTGGGCCGTGCGCTACGCCGAGACCTCCCACCCCTGGCCTCACGGCGCTCAGACCGGCATCGAGCTCGTCCAGACGGTGGCCCGCAGCACCGTGGAGGTCCGCGAGCAGATCATGCGCGGCCTGCTCGAGCAGGCCGCGGTCGGCGACGAGGACTGCGCCCGCGCCGTCCTCCAGCTGATGCTGCCTCGCTTCACCCTGATCGCCGGCCGTCACACCCGCATGCGCATGGCCACCATGCACGGAGACCACTCCGCCCGCGAGGAGGTCTCCGCCGCCGTCATCGCCGCAGCGTGGAAGTGGATCCGCAGGCCCTCCCTGCACCGGGCCGGCTCGTGCATCGGCAACCTCGCCATGGACGTGCTCAAGGACTCCCTGCTCGAGCGCAAGCTCTACGACGGCCAGTCCGACGTCGAGGCCCTGCCCTCCTGGCTGCCGCAGCTGGCCGAGGAGCCGGCCGACGATGAGGCCGCCGACAACGGCCGTGCCACCCGGGACCTGTGCGCCCTGATCGCCTGGGCTCGAGACAACGCCGTCTTCTCCAGCCGCGACGCCGCGGTCTTCCTGCGCTACCAGCTGGCCGACGAGGCCGAGCGCGCAGCCCTGAGCGACGAGTACGGCTACAGCGGCCGCGGCCTGTGCAAGCGCATCAACGTCCTGCGCACTCGCCTGACCCAGGCCGTGAAGGACTACGCCATGGAGCGCAGCGGGCTGGCTCCCGACTACGCGGCCCTCATGGAGCAGGCCCCGGCCGCCTGAACCCCAGACCGCGACCACCTCACCGAACGGCTATCCACGGATGCACAGCGAAACCGCCCCCCACTACAGGAGGAATACATGTGGTTTTACTACATGGGGATCCTCCAAAATCGTTGCAATCATGCCGATTCTGACGGGGTGGCTGTCACAAGATGCACACACTGGCCGTCACAAGATGCACGTGGATAATCTCCGGCCCGACCGGCGCACCGTCACAAGATGCACACACGCGATCGGCTTGATCCCGCCGATTTCGCCCCCCATCTGCGTTCACTCCGCCGACTATGAGCCCCCGTCACAAGATGCACGTGGATAACTCCCCGGCGACCGCAGTTCTCCACACCCGCTCCGTCCCCTCCACGCCCACCCGTCATCGGGTCCGAAAGGTCACCTCAGCCATGAACCACACGCCGGACATCACCTCCATCGACGCGGCCACGCGCCCGGCCCTCTCGCCCAGGCGCCTGCGGCTGCTCGAGCTCAGCGAGGAGATCGAGCAGAACCCCGGCGAGGTCGCCTTCTCCACCCGCATCTGGGCCCAGCTGAGCCTGCCCTACCGCGACCCCGGAGCCACGGTCCCCCACTGGAGCCGACGCAACGGAGACACCACCCTGACGCTCTCCCCCGGCCCGGCTGGCTTCCCCTTCGGCGTCCTGGCCCGCTCCCTGCTCACCTGGATGTCCACCGAGGCCGTGCGCACCCGCTCCCGCCACCTGGACCCCGGCCCCTCCCTGCGCGCGTTCCTCTCCAGCGTCGGCACCTACCCCTCCGGGGCGAATCAGCGCCGTGTGATGGACCAGCTCCACCGGCTCAGCACGACCTCGATCATCATCGAGACCAGCCGCGAGACGCCCGACCGGCGCACCCTCAGCGGCCAGAACATGCACGTGGCCCACCGCTACGAGCTCACGTACCAGCGTGGGGCCGACCACGCGCGCATCGAGCTCAGCGAGCCCTACTTCGAGGAGGTCATGCGCTCCCCCGTCCCGGTCCTCTCCTCCGCCCTGGCAGCCCTGGGCGGCTCCCCCATGCGCATGGACCTCTACGTCTGGCTCTCCTACAGGATGTCCACGCTCCAGCGCACCACCACCGTCTCCTGGCGCCAGCTGGAGACCCAGTTCGGCGCCCAGTACGCCCAGCCGCGCCAGTTCAAGGCCGCCTTCTTGAAGAACCTCGAGCCCGTGAAGCTGATCTACCCCCAGGCGAAGGTGGCCGTGGTGGACTCCGGCCTGCGCCTGCACCCCTCCGCCACCCACGTCCCGCGGGCAGCCCACCAGCGCCCCCGGCACCTGCGCGCAGGCTGATGCACCACGAAGGGGGCGGCCCTGCCGGGCCGCCCCCCCCTTCTCATGCCGGCTCAGCTCTTCGGCAGCCAGGCGTCGTACACCGAGGCGACCATGGCGCTCCGGGAGGGGGCGCCTAGACGGGCCACCTGCTCATCCAGCCAACCCCGCTGCTCCTGATCCAGGCGCAGCTGCACCTGCACGCCGCCCTGGCCGCGCGCGGCACCTCGGCGCCCACGCGGCATCCCCCCGTCCCCACGCGGCTTGTGCCCGCAGGCCGCCCAGAGCTGATCGTCGCTGAGCTCGTCGAACGCGTCGATCAGCAGGTCCGTGTAGGTCCGATGCCGCTTGGCGGCCGCGGTCCGCAACCGATCCAGGACCGGGACGGGTAGGTAGACGGCCGTGTTGCGCACGACCAGCTCTTCCTCTTCGGGGACGTCCACACGGTCCAGCTCGACCACCTGCGCGCCTTCCTGCGGGACCGCGCGCCTCACGTCTGGCATCAGTTCCGGTGCGGTCTCCCGCGCGGCGACAGGCACCGTTTCCGGTGTGGTGTCCTGCGTGGATTCCGGTGTGGCATCTGGCGTGGTTTCTGGCATGGCGTATGGCACAGAGTCGACCTTCTCCGCCGGCTTCTTCTTGCCCCGGCCACGCGCGTTGAACACAGCGCCGAGTCCATCTGCTCGATTGGGGGTCTCCATCTCAGGCGTCCTCCTCCTCGTCCTGGCCCAGGGCGCTCAGGCGTCCCAGAATCTCCTGGGCCAGTGCGGCGTAGTCCCCTGCCAGGCCATCCATGGTCGACGCATGGAAGGTCGAGGCTTCACCGGCCTTGATGCGCGCGAAGCGCTCTCGGTGAGCGCGGGCCACATCGCTCTCGAGCTCGTGCACCAGGCGTCCGCTCTTGCGCAGGTCCTGGGCGGCGCCGGCGGCGTGCCGAATACGGGCGGTGAAGACGGCCTCGTCGAAGGCCAGCCCCTGGAGCATCTGCTCGAGCGCCTGGCGGGCCTCTCGCTCGATCTTCACGGCGCGCGCCTCCACGTCGAACAGCGCCAGGCCCAACAGCTGCACGTCGGGGTTCGTGGTCTCGTGAACGGCCTGGAAGCGCTCGGCCGTCACAGCGACGCCGTCGAGGGAGCGGAGATCCGTCTTGGAGACGATGACCACGCCCTCGGCGACGCTGAAGGCGGCCTCGACCAGGGCGCGGTCTCCCGGGGGCGTGTCGATGACGACCAGGTCCCACTCCTCCATGACCTGGCTCAGGCTCCGGTGCAGAAGAGCCCCGAGGGGCGGGGCGTCGTAGCCGCGTGCCACCAGCAGGCTGATGATGTCGGCCAAACGAGGACCGCCGCGAACGACGCCCAGGCCTGGGCGCATGGGATCCGTGGAGATCGGCAGCGGCGCCCCATCTTCGAGGGCTCGACGCAGCTCGATTCCGTCCGACTTCTCTAGGCCGAGGTCGGGGGAGAGGTTGCCCTGGGGATCCAGGTCGATGGTGAGGGTGCGGATGCCGGCGGCCGCGGCCAGACCGGAGAGGTTGGCGACCAGCGACGTCTTGCCGGTACCGCCCTTGCCGTTGGCGACCGCCAGGACGCCTGGGATGGCGTATGAGCGCGCAGGGGTGGACATGAGGACCTCCTAGGTTCCCTGTGATCTGACTCCTCCAGTCTACTGCATCTCTCGGGAAATACCGAGAGATTTCCCGCAGTGTTATGGCGTTCAACTGGTGTAGCGGACGGTTGGGGACTGGCGCGCAGACGGCGGTGTTATGGCATGAACAGCACTCCTGATGTGGCGCCGGTATGGCATGAGGTCACCGCTCGACGATCGCGCCCAGGGCCTCGATCATCGCGCTGTAGGCCTCCCGGTTGAGGCGGTAGGTCAGGCGTCGGCCCCGGCGCGCTTCGGAGGTGTCGCTGGAGGTCAGCAGGCCGGCCTCCTCGAGGGTGCGCAGGTTCAGGGAGAGGGTTGCGCGGGGGATGTCCAGGGACGTGGCGAGGTCGTGGGCGCCGAGGCCGGGGGAGCGGGCGACCAGCACGAGGATGCGCATGCGCAGCGTGGAGTTGAACGCGACGACGGCCGTGTCGAGGGGGGATGCGGGGGCGCTCATGCAGAAATGTCTACCGTACAGAGGGACATGAGGGGGCGGTCCGGGCTTTATGTCTGGTGAAGGACCAAGCCACCTGCCATCACGGCTGGCAGGTTTGATACGCTCCCCGTGCAGTCCCCCCAGTAGCGAGAAAGGCAGGCCAAGGTGGCTCTGAGAAAGCGGTCGCCCAAGGTGACCCCCACCGAGAACCCGCGCGTCAGCGAGGCCGGCTCCAGCGCGGCGGCTCCCGTGGGCCGTCCTGCGCCGACGCCGGTGGCCAAGCGCCGCGTGGGCGGTGTGGCTGTCGCCGTCGCCCTGGCTGCCCTGGGCGGCCTCGGCGCGTTCGTGGGGACCCAGGCCAACGAGGCCAAGCCCTACCTGGTGGTGAACGCTCCCGTGGAGCGAGGGCAGAAGATCGAGTCCTCCATGCTCTCGTCCGTGCGCGTGGCCGGCGACCCCAGCGTGCTGGTCCCCGCGACCGAGGCCCAGCAGATCCAGGGGCAGGTGGCCACGACCGACCTCCAGCCGGGCAGCACCATCACGCGCACGTCCACGGCAACGTCCTTGGGTGTGGAGGACGGCGAATCGCTGGTGGGCCTGGCTCTGGAGGTCGGGCGCCTGCCTGCCCGGGAGATGGCCGCAGGAGATCACGTCCAGGTCCTCTTCACCCCGGGCAACCAGAACACCAAGGCCGGTGACGAGAACCAGAATCACGACCCCGTCGCGGCCGTGGTCGAGGCCAGCCACCATGACCAGAACAGCGGGAAGACCACCGTGGATCTGCGCGTGAAGCAGGCTGACGCCCAGAAGGTCGCCACCTGGGGTGCCGCCGGCACCGCCAGCGTGATCATGCAGGGAGCGCAGAAGTGAGCATCCTGACCCTTGCGGCCTTCGGCGTCAGCCCGGGGGTGAGCACCACGGCCGTGGCCATGACGTTGCAGTGGCCGCGCCCTGTGCTGCTCGTGGAGGCCGACGTCAGCAAGCCCTCATCCGTGCTCGCCGGGTGGTTGCAGGGCAGCATGCCGGCCGACAGCGGCCTGATGGGCATCGCCCACAACTCCATGCGACAGGCCCTGACGGAGCAGGACATCTGGGACTACGCCGTCGACCTGGGAACGGGCCAGGACGCTGGCCAGCCTTCCCGCTGGCTCCTGCCCGCCATGTCCGAGCCGCTGGCCGCGCGATCCATGCGGGGCCTCTGGCCGGAGTTGATGATGGCTCTGCGCGCCGTCTCTGGCCAGGACATCGACGTGATCGTCGACGCTGGCCGCTCCGAGAACGCCCACGGACGGGAGGCGCTCTGGCGTGACAGCGACCACCTGAGCGTCGTGGTGCGCAGCGACCTGGTCTCCGTGGCCGCGGCGCGTGCCTATCTGCCGGCCGTGCTGGAGGCCCGCGCTACCGCGGGGGCAGTGGACACGTCCTCCCTGCTCGTGGTCGAAGATCGAGCCCAGGAGTTCCCCTCCAAGGACATCTCCAAGGTGCTGGGCCTGCCGGTGCGTGGACGCCTTCCCCAGAGCCCGGAAGCCGGCGCTCACTTCGGCGGGGGCGCCCAGGCGACGTCCTGGAGGCTGCGTTCCTACACGCGGGCCATCGGTGCCGCCAACGCCTCCCTCGCGGACGCGCTGATGGCCCGCCGCCAGCTCATCGAGGCGGACATGCCCACCGAGACCGGAGGAGAGCAGCGATGAAGGATCAGACCCCCGACATGTCCCTGGACCTGCTCAACCTCCCGTTCCTGACCGAGAGCACCCCGGCCAAGCCGGCCCGGCCGTCCCTGATCCCCGCCTCCGCCGGCGCTCACCTGGCTCGCCCGCTGGGCACTACCCCGTCTCCCACCGATTCCGCTGAGCTGCCCGGGCTGTCCCGGCCGCTGACTGCTGTGCCCGAGCCGGCACCGCAGGCCGAGCAGAGCGCCCCGGCCCGGCCGAGCAACACCACGGAGCTGACGGGCTTCTGGTCGATCGTCGACGTGCTGCGCGCCAAGGCCGTGGACTGGCACGCCGAGGAGACCGCCGACCGCATCGACCTGCCCGAGAGCGAGCTGCACGCCATGGGCTGGCGGCACATCGACCGCGCGATCATCGAGCAGATGCGTGAGAACGTGCAGACCGGCGGCCGCGACGCCGCATGGACTGCCGAAGAGCAGGCGGCACTGCGCCAGGCCACCTTCGATGCGATGTTCCGTCTGGGCCGATTCCAGGCACTCGTGGACGAGCCCGGGGTGGAGAACATCCACATGATCGGTTCCGACCACGTCTGGGTGGAGAAGGCCGGCGGCAGCATGGAGCGCCGCCCTCCCGTCTTCGAGACCGATGAGCAGATGATGGCCGAGCTCCAGTTCCTCGCCGCGAACGCGGGGGAGGAGTCCCGCCCCTTCTCTGCGGCCCACCCCGACCTGGACATGGACCTGATGGGCTCGGTCCGTCTGGCCGCCACCGCCCGCCCGGTCTCCACGCGGCCCACCGCCGTATTCCGCATCCATCGGCTGGTGAACATCACCCTGGAGCAGCTGGTCGACAACGGCACCCTGAGCCCCCTGGCCGCCGAGTTCCTCACGGCGCTCGTGCAGGCCGGCAAGACGATCGTCATCAGCGGCTTCGGCGGCGACGGCAAGACGACCCTGATGCGCGCCCTGGCGGAGAAGATCGGCCCGCTGGAGCAGATCGTGACCATCGAGAAGGAGCGCGAGCTGCACCTGGACCGGCTCGACTCTCGCCTGGTCCCGCCGATCGAGCTTCAGGCTCGCCCCGGATCGGGCGAGCGCGCCGCCGACGGCAGCACCATCGGCGAGTACACGTTGACCATGGCCATGGAGAAGGCCCTGCGTCTGAACTCCGCACGCATCCTGGTCGGCGAGGTCCGCGGTTCGGAGATCGGCGCGATGATCTCCGCGATGCAGACCGGCGCGGGAACTTACTGCACCGTCCACGCCTACTCCGGCGAGGAGGCCGTGCGCCGTCTGGTCGGCCTGGGCATGAACGAGTTCTCCGAGACCTACATGGCTCGCCAGCTGGGCTACCACATCGACGTCGTCGTGCAGATGCGCAAGGTGCCTCAGCCCGATGGCTCGGTGAAGCGCAAGATCATCTCGATCTCCGAGGTGCTGCCCGGCGACACCGACAAGGGCATTTCGGTGGCCGACCTGTTCCGCATGGGTCCCGGCGACGAGAACGCCGTGCCCGTGGCCCCTCCCGTGGACAACCGCCTGCGCAACGATCTCGAACGCACCGGCTTCGACCTGCTGCGCCTGGCCGGAGGTGCCCGATGAGCTCGCTCCTGCTCCCTCTGAGCTTTGCCCTGGGCATCCTCGGCCTGGGCATGGCTGCCGTGAACTGGCTCTGGCCCGCCCCTCCCAAGGCCCCTGCACCCGATCCGCGCTGGCTCACCGCCCTCAAGGGACTCGGCCGCCGCATGGACCGCAACACGTGGATCATGGTGGGCATCGCCGCCGCCGTGGGCTTCTTCATTGCGCTGTTCACCGGCCTGCTCGTCTACCTCGTCGCCCTGCCCGGCGCCGTCATCCTCCTGCGCTTGGCCTTCGGCTCCGGCGGGGGATCGGCCCAGATCGAGAAGCTGGCGCAGATGGAGATGTGGACGCGCTCGCTCTCCGGCCTGATCGTCGCAGGAACCTCCCTGGAGACCGCACTGGCCGCTTCCATGCCCAACGCCGGCGACCTGATCCGGGACGAGATCGCCACGATGAATGCCCGCATCAAGGCCGGCTGGCCTACCGCAGACGCCCTCAAGCGCCTGGGCCTGGAATGGGGAGACCAGACCGGCGACCTGGTCGTCATGCAGCTGATCCTGGCCGCCAATCAGCGCGGCCAGGGCCTGGCGAACGCCCTGGACGACCTCTCCACCTCCGTGGAGGAAGAGGTCTCCAAGCGCCGGGCCATCTACGCCGACCGCGCCGGCGCCCGCCGTGAGGCCCGCATCGTGATCACCATCGTGGTGATTTCCCTGTGCCTGGTCCCCGGAATGGGCGGGCCCATGGCCGCCTACCAGACCCCGCTGGGCCAGGCGCTCTACCTCGTCCTGGCTCTGGTCACCGCAGGGCTCATCATCTGGATGACCCGCGTGGTAGCCCCGCCGCCGCAGGTCCGCCTGCTGACCGCTAGGAGCTCGTCATGATGATGATCATCATCGCCGGCATGCTGTTCGGCCTGGCCGCGACCGCGCTGATCTGGCCCCTGCTGCCCCAGCGTCCGCGCCTGCGCGCGGCGGCCTTCGACGGCATCGTGACCAGCACCTCCGGAGGCGGCGCGCTCTCTTGGCAGGAGCGGGCCTCGCAGTGGACGATGCGCACGCTGCCGCCGGCCCTGGTCAACGGCCTCACCGACGCCGACCTGGACATCCTGGGCACCACCCGCAGCCGCCACACCTGGGCCAAGATCTACGGCGCCACACTCGTGTTCGTGGTCTGCCTCGCCCTGAGCGTGGCCGCACAGGTGCTCTACTCCCTGCCGCTGTGGCTGTCCCTGCTGATCAGCCTGCTCGTCGCCGCCGTCGCCTGGCTGGCACCTGACTCGGCCGCCCGCAAGCGAGCGACCAAGGCACGCACTGACTTCGCACGCGCGGTCGCGGTATTCGTCGAGCTGCTGGCCTCTGAGCGCGGCCGCAACGCCCAGCCCACGGTGGCTCTGGAAAACGCAGCCGCCATCGGCGACACCTGGGCTTTCCAGCGGATCCGTCAGGAACTGGTCCGGGCTCGCTTCACCAAGGTCCAGCCCTGGACCGCCCTGGAGACCCTGGCCACGCAGCTCCACGTCCCCGAGCTCACCGATGCCGCCCGCATCATGCGCCTGAGCGGAGACAATGGGGCCAGCGTCTACGAGCCTTTGCGCGCGTTGGGTCGCAACATGCGCGTGCGGATGCTCAACGCCGAGGCAGCCCGTGAGAATGAGGCTTCCGGCCGCATGAAGAACATCATCATGTTCATCGCGTTGATGTTCACGCTAATCGTCCTCACCCCTCTGATGCTGACGCTGATGAGCGCGTGAGACGCGCGAGCTCCTCCCGGAGATCGTGATCTCCCATCCACCCACCCACCCGCATCGGGACCGTCCCGAGGCCATTTCCACCACACGAGGGGACTCACCATGAACAAGCTGATGCAGCAGTACCTGATCCTCCGCGCCTGGATCCAGGACAAGCACGAGGACGAGGCCGGCGCCGAGACCATCGAGATCATCCTCGGCGTGCTCGCCGCCGTCGTGCTGGCCGCCCTGGTCTGGGCCGGCATCAACACCTTCGCTACCAACAAGGTCGGCGAGCTGGGCTGACTAGACCAGCCAGGGACGGAACACCACGAGCAGGGGGGTCACCATGAACATCACGGCACCGCTTCGAGCGCACCTCGAGGCCCATGCACGCAACGAGACGGGTTCCTCGAACATCGCCTCGCTGCTGATCGTGCCGGTGGCCCTCCTGCTCGTGTTCCTCGTCCCCCAGGCCGGCGCCTACTACCAGGCCTCGACCGTGGCCCAGTCCGCGGCCAACGCGGCCTACGCAACTTCCCGAGTCATGGGCGGCTCGAGCGCCGAGGGCCAGGCGGCCGCCCAGCAGGTCATCTCCCAGCACTCGGGCACCCTCCAGGGCGCCTCCGTGAACATCAGCACCACCGGGGAGCGGATGACCGTCACCGTCACCGGCACCGCGCCGGCCTACACCGGGCAGTGGATCAGCCCGTCCGTCTCCCGGTCCGTGACCGGGCCCGTCGAGAGGGTGGTCAAGTGAACCTCCGCGACACGTCCCTGGCCTGGCTGCGTGATGAGCGCGGCGAGTCCGGCGTCGGGCTGCTCATCGTGGCTCCGGCCATCGGACTGCTCATCGCCATCGCCGTCATGGGCGGCCGCATCGGAGCAGCACAGACCTCCATCGAGTCGGCGGCCGGCGTCGCCGCCCGCGAGGCCACCCTGGCCCGCAACCCCGGCCAGGCCGAGTCCAATGCGCGCCAGTCCGCCCGCATGACCCTGGACCAGACCGACTTCACGTGCGGCTCCCAGAACATCACGCTGGACACCTCCGCCCTGCGCAACGCCCCCGGCATCCCCGGGTCCGTCTCCGCCACCATCACCTGCACGGTGCCGCTCTCCGACCTGGCCATCCCCGGCACTCCCGGGTCCTGGACCATCACCGCCGACGCCACGTCCCCCGTGGACACCTATCGAGAGAGGGGCTGAGCATGATCGCCCGCTTCCGCGCCTGGCTCGGCCGCGAGCACGGAGAGTCCTCCCTGCTGGTCCTGATGCTCGTCCCCATCATCGTGCTCGTCGGCTTCGGCATCGGCATCGACTGGAACGGCAAGGTGCGCGCCTCCGAGGAGGCCGTCACCATCGCCCACCAGGCCGCCCGCGCCGGCGCCAACGCTGGCACCACGGCCGGAGCCGCCCGCGGCGAGGACATCACCCTGGACAGAGCGGCCGCCGCGCGCGCCGCCCAGGGGATGATCGCCGAAGCCGGAGCCACCGGCACCGTCAACGTCACCCCCACCAAGGTCACTGTGGACGTCGACGTCCCCTACACCCCACGCTTCATCCCCACCGGCGTCCTGACCGGCCACGGCCAGGGCACCGCCCAGATCCACTCGAACACCCGCTGACCGCAAGGAGACACCATGAGCCGCGTCACCAAGACCACCGCATACACCGGAGCCGTCCTGGCTCTGGCGCTCACGCTCACCGGCTGCAACGGCGGTGGCACGCCGGGTGGCAACTCCACGTCCGCGAGCGCCTCGCAGTCTTCGCTTGCGCCGATCGAGGACGGGTCGTCGTCCGCGAACGTGTCTTCGTCCTCCGCTTCCTCGAGCTCGACGAGCGCGTCGTCGTCTGCGCTGCCGGAGTACAAGCCGGTCACCTCGAAGAAGCCGGGGGGCCAGGAGGAGGCGAAGGCGAGCGCGTTCAAGGCGGTTGAGCTGCTCTACACGGTCTCGTCGGACGTGCTGAACAGCGGTGACGCGAAGAACGCGGATCGCCTGTCCGTGGCGGCACAGCAGGGCGAGCTGACTCAGCAGAAGGCCAACGTGGAGAAGACGCTCGCCACGGGGGCCACCTACCGGGGCGCCTCGAAGGTGGAGCTGATCGACGGCCTGGCGGGCCCGTCCGTCCATGCTGATGGCACCTTGGTCGAGAACGCCTCGGTGAACCTGCGCGTGTGCGAGGACAACTCGGGTGTGAAGATCACCGGCAAGGATGGCAAGCCTGTGGACACCGGCGCCACGCAGCGGTTCATCGTGAAGTACGCGGTGCTCTGGAACGAGGACGACGGCGTCTGGAGCGTCGTCTCCAGCGAGCTGCCTCCGCTGAACGGACCGGAGGAGACCTCGTGCTGACCCGTAACAGGTGGGCCGCCATGGCGGCCGCGGGGGTTCTGACCGCGAGCGCTCTCGTCGGCGCGACGGGGGCAGCGGCCCAGGCCACGGGGACGACCGCTGATGGGCGATGCCGTGCAGGCAGCACGGGTTCTAGCTGCCTGGTGGAGGCCACGGTGCCGGGTAAGGGACAGAACGCGCAGCCCGTGCTGGGCCGGGACGGGAAGGCCCCGAAGCGGGCGAACTTCTGCGAGATCAACGAGCCTCTGCCTGGCGACAGCGTCCCGTACCGCTGTGACGTGAACTACGACCCGGTCAATGACTGCGTGTGGGTGAACATGTCGCCGCAGCCGACTCCGCCGGCGGGCAAGGATCCAGAACGGGGCGCGTGGGAGCAGTGCAACCCGAGCGATGGGCTGACGCTCGGTCAGCCAGTGAAGACGCGCTGGATGGATTCCACGCAGGCCGGGCCGGGGGAGATCCGCCAGGCCGCCCAGACAGTCGTGAAGGAGATGCAGCTCAAGGGCATCGAGATCGGCATGGTGCCGTACCCGGTGGCGGAAAACGGCACGGGTGCTGTGGGTCTGCCGGCGTGGATGTGGGTCGGGAACCCTGACGATCCGCAGGCGTGGGGGCCGTACACGGTCTCCAAGGACGTGAACGGGATCGCCGTGCAGGCCACGGCGCGGCCGGTGCACGTCACCTGGGACATGGGCGATGGGACGCAGGTGGTCTGCGACGGTCCCGGCACCGTCTACGAGGACCGCTTCGGCAAGCAGGAGTCCCCGGACTGCGGGCACACGTACATGAAGATGTCCAACCCCACCTACAAGGTCACGGCGATCACGACATGGTCCGTGGAGTGGACCGCCCAGGGCCAGTCCGGGGTGATCGAGACCCTCACGCGCTCCTCGCAGGACGTGCGGATCGGCGAGTTCCAGGCGCTGAACGTGCGGCCGTAACGTGCGCGCCGGGGCAGGCCTTTGGTCTGCCCCGGCGTGTTGTTTCCAGATGCAGGCTCGGACGAATCGGATTGGGATACTCTGTGACCATGCGCACGCCCCCGTCGAACCCTCGCCCCACCAGGCGCACTGGCGGTCGCCCGTCCAAGGGAGACCGCTTCAGCGTGACCACGAAGCTCCCCAGGTCCTACGAGGAGAAGCTGCACGCCCGCGTGGACTACCGGGGCGAGACCGTCACCGACTACGTCGCATCCCTGATCCTGGCCGACCTCGACGCCAACGAGGTCCCCGAGTCGAACGGACAGGAGGCCTTCGACGTGAAGATCGCCTGAGCATGCAAGAAGGCGGCCCCGCGCCAACGGAACCGCCTTCTTGCGACTAGCACCCCGCCAAGGGTGCCGGTCTGAAGATTTCAGTTGTTCGAGAGCTGCTTCTCACTCGCCAGTGAAGCTCTCGATCTCGGGTGGATCCCCGCCAAGGGATCCGGCTCTGTCCCTCCCTGGAAGGAGGTACGTCGCTCTTGTCGTGCCCAAGTCTACCCAAAATCCCTCTCCGCGACACGTCCCCCCTCCCGTCGGCCGTGTCCTCGGCGCCGTGCCTGGGGGAGTCCACCCTCGCCCGGCTGCTGCGTCATCGCCGGAAGCCGGCCCGGCCCGTGCGGGGTCGGATCACGAATCCGTGCCGTCAGAACTGGCGCCGGCCCTCGCGTGCCCGGGAGGGCGACATCGACGTGATCTTGGCCGCGGTGCCCGCCGGCTCCCGGCGTCTGGAGCACCTGGGCGACGCCGTTCCCGCCCTGCGGGCACTGCCTGCCTGGCAGGGCCTCTCCCGGACCCGTCGGCGGCTGATGGAATCTCTGGTGGGTGCGCTGGCGGCCTGCGCGGACTGGTCGAAGATGATCTCCCGTCCCGGGCACAAGCGCCTGGCGAAGATGATCGGCCGGAGCGCCTCGACGGTGACCGCGGCCATCGCCTGGCTGATGCGACACGGGGTGATCGGACGCGTCGCTGCCGGACGCTCTGCCGCCTACGCGACCCCGGACGAGCGTGGCAAGCGGATCAACGAGGCGGCGGTCTACGTGCTGTGCTGCACCGCCCACCTGGACGTGGAGAAGATCCTCGCCAGGCACCGTGCCGACGCCGCGGCCGAAGCACGGGAGCGTGCAGGTCAGCGTCGGATCCGTGGGGCTGTGGAGAAAAACTGGCACCCTTCCTCGCTAGAGGATTCACTTACTAGAACTCGTAGAGGAACCACGCACGCGCGCGACCGCGGACTCGTCGAGCTCTGGCCCTGCAACCGTGCAGTGGCCACCCGTCGTCAGCAGCTGGCCGCCGCCCGCACCGTCCAGGATCGCGCTCTGGGTCTGCGCGTGCTCTCGGCCCGGGACGTCCGCTCGCTGATCCGTCCCTTCCTCGAGGCCGGCTGGACCCCGGCCGACCTGCTCCACGCCCTGGACCACACCCCCCAGGGCGCGCACCGGCTCCACAGCCTGGACGCCGGCCAGGACGCCGCTCGAGCTCGCGGCTACCTGCGGTGGCGCCTGGAGCACTGGAAGGACCCCGGCGGGCTCGTGCTCGCCTCAGCCTCTGCCCGAGCTCGTGAGCGGGCGGAGGCGGCGCGCGAGGCGATGCACCGGGATCGCCAGGCGGATGCGCGAGCGCGCGCGGCGGCCGCGGGAGTGGAGTCTCCGGATCGAATCGCGGCCCTGGCGGCCATGCGGATGCTGTTCCGGCAAGGTGGCGCGGAGCGTGACAGCCTTGAGGCGGCCCACCTCACCGCCTAAACTGACCTCAGATCAACTTAGAAGGGACATCGGGGGACCGCCCCAGCCTTCTACCCCGTGAAGACCTCTACCCACGCGAGCGGAGACACGCCCCATGCGCACCCTCAAAGGCCTTGCGGCCCTGCTGGCCCTGACCGCCCTGGTGGTCGGCATCCCCGCCGCCCTGATCCTGCTGGTCGGCAACCCCATCCCCAGCACCGCCGAGCTCCAGCAGGCCCTGACCGGCATCGACTTCGGCGGCACGTTCCTGATGGGCACCGTGCTGCCCCTGATCGCGTGGGGCTTCTGGGCCTCCTTCGTCTACTCGCTCGTGGTCGAGGTGATCAGCCTCATCCGCCGCGTCGAGACCCCCAACCTGGGCGGAGCGCTGCGCCCGCAGCAGGCCCTGGCCGGCGCGCTGATCGCCGCCGTGCTCGCTCTCGGCGGTGGCAGCCCCGCCTTCGCCCTGACCCCACAGGACACCGCCTCCGCTCCCGCCGCCGTCGCCATGGCCCAGGAGGGCCAGACCACCCAGGACACGACCCAGGACACCCCGGCCGCCGCGGGGGAGCGGACCTACACCGTGCAGGAGGGAGACACGCTCTGGGGCATCGCCCGGGACGAGTTGGGCCAGGGCAGTCGGTGGGGCGAGCTCGCCGAGCAGATGCGCTCCACGCCCCAGGCCGACGGCCAGACCCTCACCGATCCCGACCTCATCATGACCGGCTGGACCGTGGAGCTGCCCGATGGCCCCACCGGCGCCGGCTCCACCTCCGCGACACCGGCCCCCTCCCAGCAGGCCCCCGCCCCGGCGGCGCCCTCCGCACCGGCGTCGGCCGAACCCTCCGCCCCTGCCGACGACTCGGCCACGCCGGCCCCCGAGGCGGCCGCCGCCCCGAGCGCCGCCTCGGACTCCACGCCGGCCCAGGACGCCCAGCACCCGCTGCCCGGCGAGGCCGTGTCTGCGGCACCCTCCACGGCCCCCGCCGAGCAGGAGGGCCCCTCCGCCGTCCCCGGCGGCGCGTTCACGCAGACCGCGCCGGCCCCCGCCGATCTGTCCTCCCACCAGGAGCAGGCTGCCCCGGAGGAGGTCCCCGCATGGGCCACCATCGGCGGCATCGGCGCCTTCGCCGCGGCCGGACTGCTGGGCATCGTCGGCCTGCGCCGCCAGCTCCAGCGCCGCCGCCGTCAGCCCGGCCAGTCCGTCCCCATGCCCGAGGAGCAGACCGCGCAGCTGGAGACCCAGCTGCGCGTGGTCGCCGAGCCCGAGCAGGCTGAGGAGCTCGACGTCGTCCAGCGCTGGCTGGCCCGCTGGGCCCACGAGAACGGCCAGGACCTGCCTGAGCTGTTCCTCGTGCGCGTCTCGCCCGAGCAGATCGCCCTCTACCTCATGGCCCCCGCGCAGCTGCCCGAGCCCTTCGTGGCCGAGACCGACGACGGCGTCGTCTGGACGCTGGCCTCCGGCTCCATCGACATCGACCCCGACCTGCCCGCTGCCCCCTACCCCTCGCTGGTCACCGTCGGCCAGGACGACACTCGCTCCCAGGTCCTGCTCGACCTCGAGCGCCTGGGCACCCTCGGCATCGACGGCGACCCCCAGCTGACCACCCAGGTCCTCGATGCCATGGCCGTGGAGCTGGCCACCTCCAGCTGGTCCGAGAACGTCACCATCACGCTCGTCGGAGTCGCCGACGGCCTGGCCAAGGTCGTCAGCGACGGCCGCGTCCGCCAGATCGACGACCTGGACCAGCTGATCGGCCAGCTCGACGGCAAGGCCAAGGACATCCGCCGCGCCCTCGACGAGCAGGACGCCGCCACCCTCGACCAGGCCCGCGCCGCCAACCAGGAAGAGGCCTTCGGCCCCGAGATCGTCCTGCTGGGCCTGGAGCCCACCCCCGCCCAGGCTCGTCGCCTCACCGACCTGGCCGGCGCCATCCCGCGGCTGGGCATCGCCGCGGTCACCACCGCCAACCCCCTGGCCTCCGACTGGATCCTGAACCTCGAGGACGAGGACCACGCCGACCTGCTCCCGGTCAATCAGCACCTGCGCCCGCAGAAGATCACCCCCGAGGAGGGCGAGCGGATCAAGGAGCTGCTGGCCACCGCCCTGGAGGACCCCCGCTCCACCGGCCGTGGGACGACCGCCACGATCGACATCAACACCGTCCTGGACGAGCGCCCCCACCTCAGCGCGGTGGCCGATCTCGAGGAGATGCTCCACGAGGAGGAGAACACCCAGGACCTGCCCCTGACCCCCGAGCCTGCGGTCTCCGCCGCTGAGACCGCCGAGGACGAGACCGATCCGGCCGAGGAGAACGAGGAGGACGTGCTCGCCGCCCAGGCCGCCCGCCACACCCCGACCCCTGCGCCCGCCCCGCACGACACCATGGACGAGGACGAGGACGAGGAGAGCCAGGACCAGGCCGCGGCGGCCGCCGTGCCGACCGAGCCCGAGGACATCACCCCCGAGGCCCAGGACCAGACCCCGGCCGTCGTCGCAGTCACCGAGACCGCAGGACCCGCCGAGACTGCCCCCGAGCCCGAGCCCGAGCCCGAGCCCGAGCCCGAGCCCGAGCCCGAGCCCGAGCCCGAGCCCGAGCCCGAGCCCGAGCCGGCCGCGACCGCCGAGCCGGCGCAGCAGGAGGCGGCCACCGATCTCCACGACACGTCCCCCGCGGAGGACGAGGACGAGAAGGACGCCGCCCCCGAGCAGCTGGCCTCGACCGACCCGCAGAAGCAGATCGACCTGGACGCCGCACACCTGCTGGAGCAGGCCACCACCCAGGCCCCGATGATCCTGATGCTCGGCGAGCTCAAGCTCGTCGGCGCCCAGGGCCAGGCCCCCGTCACCGCGGCCACCGGCGAGGTCTCGGCGACCCAGACCGCCCGCTGCGTCGCCCTGGCCGCCTACCTGGCCCTGCACCCCGGCGCGAGCGCCGAGGCCGTCCACGCCGCGTTCTGGCCCACCCAGCGCTCCGACGGCAAGTCCGCCTCCAGCAACCGCAACAAGCTCACCGGCCAGACCCGCCGCCTGCTCGGCCAGGCCGCGGACGGCACCCCCTACCTGCCCGCCGTGGGCAGCGAGGGCTACCGCGTCCACGAGGACGTGCTCACCGACTGGCAGGTCGTGCAGTCCCTGATCGGCGATGACCCCGTGAAGGCCTCCACCCCCGCCCTGGTCGCCGCCATGCGTCTGGTGAGGGGAGTGCCCTTCGAGCACGCCAAGGCCTCCAACGTCGCCTGGACCGAGACCCTGGTCCAGGAGATGGTCCAGACCATCTGCGACGCCGCCCACGAGCTCGTGGCCCGCTCCCTGGCCGCCGGCCACCGCGAGCACGCCCAGCTGGCCGCCCGCGTCGGCCGCGCGATCGACCCCGCCAACGAGGCCGCCTGGCGCGACGCTCTGGTCACCGAGGCCGCCTCGGGCAACCACACCGAGGTCACCCGCCTGATCGAGAAGCTCTACTCCTACCTGGAGTCCTTCGAGGAGGACCTCGAGCCCGAGGTGGAAACCACCGCCCTGATCGAGGAGCTGCGGGCCCATGGCTACCGTGTCGCCTGATCTCCACGACACGTCCCCCGCGGCCACCGACCCCGCGCCGGCGCCCTACACGGTGCCGCCGCGGACGGTGCGCACCCTGATCGGCCCCGGCGGGGCCCTGGCTGCCCTGCTGGGCATCACCGGCGCCGCGGTCGCCGGGCTGCCCGTGCTCATGGTCCACGCCGCGCTCGCCCTGATCGCCCTGGCCTGCCTGGGCATCTACATGGCGCGCGTGGACCGGGCCCACCGGCTCATCCCGAACTGGGCCGTGGCCGCCCTGGGCGCCATCAACCTCGGCGCCGCGGTGGGCCTGCTGGTCACCGGATACGGCGCCTGGGCCCTCCAGGGGCTGGTGGTCACCGTGATCGCCGCCGTCGTGCTGATGGTGATGCACCTGATCGGCGGCACCGGCATGGGCGACGTCAAGCTCGTCACCGTGGCCGCCCTGGCCATCGGTGTCCACGGTCCCGGTGCCTGGGTGCTGGCCATCCTGGCCAGCTACGTGCTCGCCGCCCTGTTCGGTGCGGTCCCGGCCCTGCTGCGCGGCCAGCGCAAGACCCGCGTGCCCATGGCCCCGTACCTCGTCGCCGGGCACGTGCTCGCCTTGCTCGCCGTCCTGGGCTACCTGGCATCCTGACCAGGTGCCCCGCACCTTCTCCGCCCGCGACCGCCGTGCGCTGACCGGCCTGCTCACCGCCGGGCTCAAACACGCCCAGCTCGACGACCTCACCGCGGCCCACCCCGTTCCCGGCGACCCCGGCCACGACTCCGGCAAGGCCGGCCGCGTGGGCCTGATCGTGGCCACCTGGCTCGCCAGCGGCGACCACACCGGACTCACCAGCGCCCTCGAGCTGCTCGAGACCGCCAAGCTGCCCCCGGCCCGCCACGCCGACCTCGCCCGCCTGCAACGGAAGGCCGGCCTGGACCCCACACCACAACCCACGCCAGAAGCCGAGCCAGAAGGCACCCTCGCCGCGGATGGTGCGACGGAGTCGCCGCTGCCGGCCGCGCCGGCCGAGGAAGCGGCGCCGCCCGCATCTCCGCGACACGTCCCCCTGGTCCTCCTCCAGGACCTGGCCGAGGACCATCCCGCGGTCCAGGCCCTGCTGGCCGCCGGCCTCGAGGTCGGGCACCTCGAGCACACCGCGACGATCCCCGCCGACGCGTTGCTGCTGCACCCGGCGCATGAAAGCTGACCCCGGAACGGGGAGGGACATCAGCGCCGGATGCCGGCCTTATGGGAAGTGAGGGCCGGCCATGGCCCCGACCATCTCCCTGACCGAGGAGCACCCATGTACACGATCTACACCAGCCCCGGCTGTGGCCCCTGCATGGCCGTGAAGGCCCACCTGCGCGCCCACAAGATCCCGCACACCCTCGTCGACGTCTCCCAGGACCCCGCGGCCGTCGAGAAGCTGCGCAAGATGGGCTACTCCAGCGCGCCGGTCACCGTGGACGAGGCCACCGGGGAGCACTGGGACGGCTACCTCCCCGACCGCTACGCCTCCCCGGCCCCGGAGGCCGCACCGGCCGCCGACGTGCAGGCCACGATCGACGTGGGCCCCGTCGAGGCCGGCGAGCACGTGCTCTGGGACCCCCGCCAGGGTCACCTGCTGATCATCGGCGACCGCGACAGCGGCAAGAGCGTGATCCAGCGCGGGATCATGGAGGCCGCGGTCTCCGTGGGCTGGCAGGCCTGGGGCCTGGGCCTGCCCGGGGAGCTGGACAAGGTCGAGGACCATCGGTATGCGCAGGTGGTCACCGCCGACGTCAGCGACCAGCTCGAGCGCATCCGTGCCGCCAGCGAGCTGATGCGCGAGCGCTACCACCTGGTGGAGGTCGCCTCCCTCGCCAAGGAGCGCCCCGAGCCCTTCCAGCCCATCGTGCTCGTCCTGGACGACTACGCCCATCTGCGCCAGCGCTGGGCCGACCTCGCCCCGGCCGGGGAGCACGAGGCCGACGTCGCCGAGAACCTCCTGCTGGGCATCCACCGCCTGGGCCGCTCCGTCGGCATCCACCTGTCCGTCTCCTGCCGCGGCATCGCCCACCACCTGGGCCAGACCATGGCCGCCGGCTCCACCGTGGTGCACACCTCGCTCTGGCGCAGCTCCCTGGAGACGGAGATGGCCCATGCCAGGTGACCGTCGCCGCCTGGCCCGCCACCGCAGCCGCCACTGCGGCGCCCACACCCTGGCCGCCGAGCTCGCCCTGCTGGCCCACGCCGGCCAACCGACCCCGGACGGCGACACCGACGATCTCCACGACACGTCCCCGCCCGCGGTGCTGCCCGGCCAGCTCGACGCGCTGGACCTGCTCCCTACCGAGGAGGCTTAGCGCAATGTAGGGTTGCCCTAACTGTCAGATCGACCGGAGGTCCCCATGGCCTACTCCAACCGCGAGCGTCCCGGAGGGCGCGCTGGCCTGCGCGACAACACCCCCACCACGTTCCGCCCCGTGGCCTACCGCAACCTCGCCGCCCGCAAGAACCTGTGGGCGGACTACACCACGGGCCGGGGCGTGTTGGACAACGGGCAGGCGGTGCCGCCGAAGATCGGCCCGCGTCGGAAGAACCCGAACCTCACCGACATGCTCGACACTGCGGCCGCCGTCGGTGTGGACCGGATCTTCTTCACGGGCAAGACCCCGGTGGCCACGCCGGGCAAGCGCCACTGGCTGCTGGTGCAGACTCCCGGCTGGATCGACGGAGGACACAACCTCGGCTCCCCGGCCACCGGCCGTTTCGAGCACCGCCAGACCGGCAAGCGCATGCTGGTGCAGTTCGTCTCCGGGTGGTTCGGCGACGCCCCGCTAAGCCCGGACCAGGCCCGCCTGGCCTGGCAGGCCACCGAAGGCATCATCGGTGCGCACTTCCGCGGAGCCAAGCTCATGGACAGCCCCACCGCCACCGGCGCCAACCTCTGGGCCCTGACCCTGCCGAAGAACCTCGAGCCGTACCCGCTGACCGAGGACATCGCCGAGGAGCTGCACCGCACCTCCGGCCAGCACCACGTCGAGCACCTCGTGGCCGGGTCCTCCTCGGACACTCACCCGGACTGCATCCCCCTGCACGACCCGGCGAAGACCCCCAAGATCGACGGCTTCGCCTACGTCGACGGCCGCTTCATGTACGGAGCCATGTGCAGTGAGCTGGGCATCGGCCCCGGGTACCGGCTGCGCCGCGACGACACCGCGGACATGCTCCGGGAGAACCCCTACGCCCGCGCTCGCGTGCACGTGCAGTTCAAGGTCCCCGACACCTGGGACCACATCGGCCTGATCGGCGTCCAGCACGAGAAGGCTTCCGAGGGCTGGTACTGGCCCAACCGCCCCGGCGCCACCGGGAGCGCCTGGATCGACGCCGCCGAGTTCTTCGTCGCCGCCCGCCACGGCTGGCAGCTGGACCCCATCGAGTCCGTCGCGTTCACCACCGATGTCCCCGGCGCCCGCGACCGCGACCGGCGCGTGCGTGCACGCCCGCTGGACACCTGGAAGGACAACCTGGTCAAGGCTCGCGCCGCCGTCGCCGGCGACCCGCTGATGGACGAGATCATCAAGACCGCCGTCTCCGCGGCACTGCGCTCGATCCTGATCAACACGATCGGCAACTTCGCGGCCCGCGGGCGCGTGCAGACCCACATCACCTTCGACCCCAAGGAGGTCCCGGCCAACGCCCCCGACGTCAAGCAGCACGGCAAGGCCTTCATCTGGACCACCAAGCCGCGCTTCGATGGCCAGGCTCAGCGCTACTACCACCCCGAGTTCGCCGTGCAGGTCTGGGGCCGGGCCCGGGCGCGCATGCTCTCCGGACCCATGGCCGGTGGCCTCCAGGGCGGGGCCCTGCACGTGCCGGCCCGCACCCTGCTGGGCGTGCGCGGCGACGCGATCTACACCACCGAGGTCCCCTCCTGGTCCCTGACCGAGGAGCGTGGCGGCGGTGATGACGGCCGGGTGGGACGCATGCGCCTCCAGGGCTACGTCCCCGGACCGCTGAAGATTCCCGCCGACGAGACCGCCCGCAACAGGCTGCGCGCCAAGGCCGCGCGCCTGGGCGTGGACGCCGCCTACTCCGAATACGAGATGCAGGCCGCCCCCGTCGACGGGACGGACTACCTGCCCGGCGACGACGAGCAGGAGGCCGACGGTGAGTGACCCGGCACAGCTGAGCCCCGCCGAGCTCGTCACCCGGGTGCGCTCGGCCTACGGACTCACCTGGGCCGAACTCGGCGCGGCCATGAACCGCTCCCCGCGCATGATGCAGAAGATCGCCCGCGGGGAGACCTCGGGCGAGTCCTACCGGGACGCGCTGACCGAGCTACACGAGACCGGCGCCGTCTCCAAGGCACCCCGACGTCGACGCAACGCCGCCGGCAAGATCGTGCCCGTGCGAGCCAAGCGAGGTGCCAAGAAGCCCACCGTGGTCCCCAAGGACACCCGGCGCGGGCCCTCCCTGACCCGCCACTCCACCACGACCACCCACCTGCCCGACGGCAACCGCATCGTGCGGATCCAGCTGCCCAAGACCGTCGGATCGCCCGAGCGCGGGGCCGGCCTGCACGCGGCCCGCATGTCCATCGTCAACGTCGCCCGCGGCGCCCGCCACCAGGACAAGCGCGTGCACATCCGCGCCACCGTGGACATCGGCGGCGGCCGCACCCGCACCTTCGACGTCGGCTCCAAGGGTGGCTACCTGGCCGCCGACGTCGTCTCCGACGTGCGCGACCGCAACGGCGGGGACATGGGCGGCTGGATCGCCTCCCAGATGGGCGACCGCTACGCCCGCGACGCCGTCACGCAGGGCCAGCTGGTGGGACTGTCCGTGACCAGCTTCAACGCCGTGCGCTCCAAGGAGGAGCGCGTGGCCCAGGATGAGGCCGGCGCCCGCCGGTGGGGACGACGAGGAGGACGCACCCGATGGGGATGAATCAGCACGAGAAGCCGGCCCCGCCGGCACGCCGGTGGGACGAGGCCCTGGACCCCCACGCCCACCAGGGCCCCTACCGGCCCCCCGCGGCACTGCTGGACATCCTCGCCCGCGCGGCCGGGGCCAACTCCTACGAGGCGGCCACCACCGCCGTGCGCCACCGCGCGGCCAGTGCGGCCACCGAGCTGCACGAGGCGGGCCTGGACCCGCGGGTGATCGGCCTGGTCGCTGAGCCGCGGGTCAACGAGCTGCTGGGCGTGGCTGAGCGCTCGGCCCGCTCCCTGCGCCAGCGCGACCGCCAGTTCCCCGAGCCGGTCACCCGCGGCCGGCTCTGGTGCGAGCCTGACGTCGTCGACTACCTGGCCTTCAAGCACGAGACCTCCCCCCGGCCCGGAGCGCTGCACAGCGCGCGTGTGGCCCAGCGTGAGCAGGCCCAGACGCGCGGAGCCCGCCCCTAGACTGCCCGGCATGAGCGAGGACTTCACCGACGGCACCGGCCTTTGCCCCCACTGCGGACACCACGTGGCAGCCGACCTCGTCGGCCGGGCACAGGTGAGCCCGACCTGGGATCCGTACTACGCGCGCCAGCCCGTGCCAGACCCGGCTCAGGGGGGTGCGACCGGGTACCTCGAGAGGATGCGCCAGGCCAGGGACTTGGTCCTTGTCTACAGCTGCCAGTTCTGCGATCGCACCATCGTCTTCCTCGAGCACTCGAGGGAGCGTGAGGCCGACGACCGGACGATGACCGCTGAGGAACGGACGTCCCGGACGATGATCGTGCCGGCCAAGCCCCCGCGGCAGCTTCCCGAGGCCGCCCCAGCGGGCGTCGCCTCGATCTACGAGGAGGCCAGCATCTGCGAGGACGCCGGGGCACTGCGCGCCGCCGGCGTCCTCTACCGCGCGGCCACCGAGGAGATGGTCAAGGACCAGGGCGGCACCGGCCGGGACCTCAAGGCCAAGATCAACAGCCTGACCCCGCGGCTGGACGCCGAGGTGCTGGAGGACCTGCATGAGTCCCGCGTCGTGGGCAACGACAGCATCCATGCCGGCGTGCAGTACGCCCCCGAGGAGATCGCCGACGTCGCCGAGCTGCTCTGGGAGGCCGCCTTCGTCCTCTACGAGCAGCCGGCCCAGAAGGCCAGCATGCGCGCGGCCCGCAAGGCTCGCCACGACGCCGCCCGCGGCCCGCGCGCGGCGTCGTGATCCCGGTCTACGAGCCGCCGGCCTTCCGCAGCCCCGAGGAGGTCTACTCCGCGCTCTACCAGGACGCCCCCTACGTGCGGGTCGTGCTCCCCGACCGGGGACGGGTCGATGCGATGGCTGCCCGCTGGTCGAGCACCCATGTGCTGATCGCCTGGGAGGAGGCGCCCAGCACCGAACGGCTGCAGGCATGGGTGCCCGCTGGGTGGGTCACCCGCATTCGGGCAGAAGAATCGGCCTGGCGCGCCCCCTACGGGCGCACGCACGGCTAGGGTGTGTCTGAGAAACCGTCCAGTCGGGTATACCCACTAGGCGCATGTGTCAGAGCTAGTTGTTGTGGGGCATGAGGTTCTTGACATGGGTGCCGGGCTGAGATGAGACGAGCGGACCTCTCCCGCAGGATGGAAGTTCCTCAACAACCC
>NZ_LOSQ01000001.1:0-121281 GCF_001595485.1 Micrococcus sp. CH7 | reverse complement strand
CCGGTATGACAAGTACGCGATCGTCTACCGGTCCGCTGTGGTGCTGAATGCTGTGATCGCATGGTCCAAACGATTGTCAGACATGCCCTAAGGGCAGTCAACGCGAAACTCTCCACCCACCCTCTAGCATCCGCTCCAGTCAAGGAAGCGCACGCACTCGTTGCAACGATGCAAGGAGCAGACAAGACAGAGGTCTCCAAAAGGCTGTCTGACAAGGGGCTCCCATCCCTCGACGAACTAGGAGCCCTCCAGCTCAAGGGGTCAGTTTCTTGGTGGCGCCTAAACAGGAGGAAGAATAAGCTCGAAAAGAAGCTAGAAGAAAAATCAGAATGACGAATATTATAGTCGCTTTGATTGAGAGCCTCGCTTCTAGCTTTGTGACCCCACCCCCTCCTGTGATTAGTTCACTTCTTATGAAGAATTGAACTACTTTTCACACTGACACGGACTGCCCAGCTCCAGCCAATCCCAAATGGCCCTCCCGCGTCCTCGTGGAGCGGTCCGGGGTGCACCCCGGACCGCTCCGGCGCACGGTTGCCCAGCCCTGCGAGAAGTACTTCGTCAAGGTCGCCGCGCTCCATGAACGTATCCGCGCCATGCGCACCGAAGGCATGATCATGCGCGCCATTGCCGAGCGCGAAGGCGTCAGCACACGCGCCGTTCATTAAGCGATCCACAAGAACGACCCGCCGCGCACCCCGGACACCCCCCAGGCCCCCAAAACGGACGCCTCCGACGACGCTTGACCCCCTGCGCCTGCACCCCCAGCACAGTGCAACGAATCCCGGCCTGACTAGGCCGAAAGCGACTTAGCATAGCTAAGTATCTAACTTGCTCCGGCTCCGCCGGTCCGCACCCTGCACGCCCTCCTGCGCCCCTGCACGCCCTCCTGCGCCCCTGCACGCCCTCCTGCGCCCCTGCACGCCCTCCTGCTGCTTACCGCCTCCGCCTCAGCCACCGACCCGTCTTCTGACGCACCCAACGACCAACCCACTGACGCAACCACCGACCCCCAACCAGTCCCGATCCTCGCTGGTGTCGAAGAAGTCAAAAATGACCAGGTCCCGACTTCGCTCCAGAACCTGGTGGGGTCGTTGATGCTGACAAGCGCCCTCCCTATCGTCGTGGGATTCTGGACCGTCATGTTCGGTGCATCCATCCTCATCCGCAAACGAGCAGTCGCATGGGCCACACTTGTTGTCCTGGTCAGCTTGTCAGCCATCGTCAGCTACAAGTTCAAGAGCACCATCACCGACCTTCAGAACCAGGGCCACGACATCGCGAACCTTAGCCTGGACGGGTGGACGTGGTTTGCACTTGCTCTGATTCTGGTTGCCTCGATCCTGCACGTGATCTTCGAGACCGCACGGCATCGTCGCGCCACCAATCGCACTGACTGACCCCAACACGACGGCCAGCCTCAGCCTGAGCCAACTATTCGAAGGCATCACAGGCTGGCCGTCCTGACTGAATCTCCTACGTCAGACCGAGAAGCCCGCGGCCCCGATACCTCTCCGGTATCGGGGCCGCTCCGTCATGGTGCTCCTGTAGTCAGCTCTGCGTCACAGCGACCTGGAGCTTCCGTTCGATTGCTTCGACGCATTCCCGACGCACGGCCTGATACCGCCCAGCACCCTCCTGGCGTTCATCGAAGTGCCCACCATGAGCCAGCCCCGAGAACAACACATCCGTGCGCTCGATAACATCGGTTCCGGCCAACTCGAACACGCGGTACCGGGACCGGTACGGCGCCCCGTTCTTCGTCATCCGCCAGCCACCGTCGCTGAGCATGGCCAGCACGGTGCCGTACTCCCGCTCCACCCACATTGCGCCGGTGCGGTCGTCCTCATAGAGGTCCCACTCCTGCCTGTCCATTTGCTGGACCCAGTGCATGTTCCACGGGCTACCGGTGCCGCGAACCCAGTTCATCGTCGTTCCTCCTCGCTCGAGTCTTCCGGCTGTTGCTCATCTCCCAGGGTGCCCCAGATGTGCCCGTCCGGGGAGCTCTCCCACTCCACACTGAGGTCGTCCCGACTATCAGCCACGGACACCGCCAGCCGTGGAGCCGACGGCGTAGACGAGGACATCTCCAGCACCACGGCCACGTCTTCAGGCTGCCGGGAGGCGGCCAGCCCCACCGGGTTCGACACCGCGACCTGCCCGCCGTCGCCGTCCACCACACGTGCCCGCACGTATTGCACGCCCGTCGCGGGTCGTTCGAGGGTGTCCTGTTCACGGGTGGTACCAGCCCAGGCCGTGAAGTCGTCCTCGTCGTAGTCCAGCGTGAACGCTGGCCGGTCTCCGTACGCCTCGGGCTCCTTGTGCCTCCCGATCTTCGCGCAGCCGGCCTCATCCACCATGCGGCGCAGACGCGCGGTGAGCATCTCCACATGCGGGTGCCACATCATCATCGGGCCCAGCCCCGGAGCCTGTTCCTCCCAGACCTTGTACTCCATGCACATCGCCGCATACAGCTCGGCCGTCAGGTCCGAGTGCTTGTACCAGCAGGGTGGCACTACCGAGGTCACCAGCCGGTACTCGGCTACGAACCAGTCCACCCACCGACGCAGCGTGTTCCACGCCTCCCACTGGTGCTCTGCCTTGATCTCCCTCCACCGCGTGCCCATCCACACCGGCGGACCCTCGCCCGCGAGTTCCGCGGCGACCTCCGGGTCGACGTAGGGCAGCGGAGTTCCCGTCTGTCCGTCGTCATCGGCGGCCGCCGGCGCCTCCCAGTCCGTGGGCTCGTCGTCTTCAACCCAGGGCGATGCCATCAGTTCCGTCCTTCCCTCGTGTACCGGCGTGCTGGCCCGCCCAACAGCCTCTCGAGCCGGGCGAACAGCTCCTCAACGGCCTCGCGCCCGTCTGCCCCGGTCGAGCGCATGTAGCGATGCGCGGCGTCCTCGCATGTACCGCACAACCACACCCCGATTCCGCCGGTGGCACGACACTCGGCGCGGTCCAGGTATCGTCCATCGGCGCAGTGCCACCTCGTGGAGACGGGCCGCTGGCAGACATGGCACCGTGCACCCCCGTCCGTGCTCATGCCTGCCTCTGCCGGATCATCCTGGCCACGATCACGACCGTGGCCCGCCTGCGGTCCCATCCAAAGAACTCCTTCTTGCCGTCCATGATCTGATGCAGCCGCTGATGGTGGTCCCGGCACAACGGCATCAGGTCGTTGTGCGCTTCGCGGGCCTGCCACCGGCCCTCCTCGTCCTGGCCCACGCCCTTGTACGAGACGTGGTGCAGGTCCAGGGTCCCAGCCTGGGTCAGCGTGATCCCGCAGACCTGGCAGGCCGGCTCTTGGCCGGCCTGCCGGCAGTCTGCGAACCACCGCACCCGCCTGTACCCCCATGCCTGGGACCGCAGGTACCGCTTGTACTCGGCCGAGCTGGTGCGGTGCAGCCCGAACCTGCCCATGCCCTCACCGCACCGGGATCGCCGGGGCCGTCTCCGGCACCGGGTCCAACGCCGCCACGGATTCTTCGGCCCGGTCCGCGTCGGTCGGTGTGGACGGGGCCGGGTCCTTGGACTCCAGCTCAGCCAGCAGCGCCTTCGAGTACCGCCCCGCGGCCTCCTTGATCTGCTTGCCGTCCTTGCGGTCCCACCAGCGGGTCATCTGCATCAGGATCGGACGCCCATTACGGTTCAGCAGGACCCCCCACCCGAACGGCAGCCGACGCAGCTCCGCGACCGAGACCACGTCGGTGTCGTGGATCTGCTCGGAGACCGAGGTGTGGTCCTTGCCGCGAGACTTCGAGGTCCGCATGATCTTGCGCTGGCCGGCCAGCTTGGCGAACTGCTCCAGGTCGGACACGTTCGAGGCACCCCCGAGCTGGACCTTCACCGTGGCCGCATCGAACAACGCCTGCGCCTGCTGCTCGCCCCACTCGTTGCGGGCCTGAGCCATCGACTGGAACACCGCGAACGGGGAGATGCCCACGCCGCCGCCGTCAGCCATGAGCTGGGTCAGCCCCGGCCAGGCACCGGAGATGTTCGCAATCTCATCGAGCACCAGCGACAGCGGCGGGTCGAGCCGGTTCCCGGGCGACTTCGCCGCCAGCTCGCGCGCCCGCTCGGTGATGGCGTCCATCATCGCGATCAGGAACGGCCCCGCCGACGAGCCGCCGGTCTTGGTGCCCACGATGTAGAGCGTCCCGCACTCGGTGAGGAACTTGTCGATGTCCAGGGTCTCCTCGAACCGGTTGGGTCGCAGCACGTCGCGGACCTCGGGCACCGACAGCCCCTTGACCGCACCTTCGACGCCGAACCACTTGGACTGGAGCAGCTTCGGGTCGCCCTCGATGATGCCCTTGAGCACCAGGTTCCAGTTCAGCGCGGCCTTGGGATGTTCGGTGAGGATTTTCACGGCCTCCTTGGCCTCGGCCGGGTTGTTGCCCCACCGCATCAGGTCATCCACGGTGCGCTCACCCAGCGCCGCGGCGTGCAGCAGGCACTCCATGATCGTGATGGCCGGGGCCTGCCACTCCGCGTTCGAGCTGGAGGACCCCAGGCCGGAGGCACCGATCAGCGACGCCGCCCGCTGGTTCGCCACACGCGGCTCTTCACAGCCCGTGATCGGGGACCACTTCAGCGTGGAGGGCTGACCGGTCAGTCCCTGCGGGTCGAACAGGGCCACTGGTCCCTTCTTCTTGCGCAGCTCGGCTGTGGCCCCCAGGTTGTCCGCACGTGAGCTGGTCGTGATGACCGGGCCGGGTGCGTCGAGAATCGCGCCGATCAGCAGGTGCACGCCCTTGCCCGAGCGCGGCGGGCCGATCAGCACCACCGACTCCTCGTAGCTCGCGAACACGTCCACGCCCTCGGCCTTGCCCAGGCGCATGGCCCCGTCCGTGATGGCCGGCTTCTTGATCGAGGGCCGGACCTTCTTCACCCGGGACAGCACCGACTTGCGGCCCACCGTCTTGGTGATCTCCGTAGACCGGGCCAGGCCCTCGCGTTCGCGCAGCTCCTTGATGAACTTCTTGTCCGACTGCTGGTATCGGCTCCACGCCGTCACCGCGACGCCGATCAGCACGAGCACCAACACACCCAGACCGATCAGCCAGCCGATGACCCCGCCGGTGGTCGCCGTGCATCCCTGCGCGGTGGCCCCGAACGTGGCCGGGTCGTGCTCGCCCACGAGGAAGCCCAGCGGCGCGAACAGCGAGTCCGGCTTCGTCGGTGCCCCACAGTGGATACGCCCGGCCAGGAACCCGGCCAGCAGGTACGCCCCGTAGAGCAGCACGGCCGGACCGATGAGCCAGATCAGTGCCGTCTCGGCCGGGCTGTCCCCTTCCAGGACCGAGTTGTTGCCACGTTCACGTCGCATCAGGCCACCGCCTCCTTCGCCTTGTCCATGCGCTCGTCCGTATCGAACAGCGGCAGCTCGGCCCGCGTGAGCACGTTCTGCACCTCGAACGAGGAATCCCCCAGACGCCACAGGCCCGTGCCCTTGGGCAGGGACCGCACCAGGGACCGCTCCCGGTCGGACAGTTCCATCTCCGACGTCGTGATCTTCAGCGCGGACCGGTCCTGCCGGTAGATCACCTTCACGTCCGCGTCGGCCAGCAGGGACCGGGCCATCGCGGCCATCTTCGAGCTCTGATCACCAGCCATGTCCAGGTCAGCGATCTTGTGCAGCACAAGCACGTTGAAGATGCCGTAGGCGCGGCTGAGCTTCCACTGCTCGACCATGCGCCGCAGGTCGGCCTCGGAGCTGATGTTGTCCCAGCCCTCTTCGTAGATCACGATCCGCTGCCCGCCGTCGCGCGTGGTGACCATCGCTTCGGTCCACGCGCCCGCGCACGCGTTGACCACGCGCACCGCCTCCGGGGAGGCACCCAGCAACGCGGAGGTGTCGATGCTCGTCGCGCACGCCTGATCGTCCAGGACCACCGTGGTCTCCCCGTCGAACATGCCGGCCAGATCGCCGGAGGACACGCGGCCCAGCGTCATCATCGTCACCGACGCGGCCTGCGCCTTCATCGCGTCCGGGTCCGTGCGGGCCGCGTCCAGCGCCCGGATCACGTCCGGGATGATCGGCGGACGTCCCTCGGCGTCCGCGACCGCCACAGCCGCGTCCAGGCCCGCCGAGAGCACATGGTGCTCGGGCGAGGTCATGTCCCGGTCGGTGAGGATCTTCACCAGGGCCACCAAGATGGACATGCGCCGAGTCCGCACCATCGAGGCCCACGCCCGATCCGTCATCAGCTCGCCCTGCACGTCCGTCGAGGGCCGGGTGCCCGGGTCCAACGGGTTCAGGCGCGTGTCCAGGCCAGGGCCGACCTGGATCACCGATCCACCCAGGCCCTTGACCACACGGGTCCACTCGCCCTTCTTGTCCGAGGCCACCGAGAGCTTGCGCCCGGCCAGCACCTGCCGCACCGCCAGCGACTTGGCCAGTGACGACTTCCCGGTGCCCACCTGACCGAACAGCATCATCGACATGCCCGAGATGATCCCGGCCTCATAGAGTGCCCACGGGTCGAAGCAGAACGCGCCGCCGCCGTGCATGTCCTTGCCGATCATCAGCCCGCGCGCACCCAGACCGGGGCCGGCCACGAACGGGTACGCCGTCGAGGCCGTATGCGTCGTCGTGCGGACCGGCCGCGGGGCCAGCGTGCGCATCCCCCGCAGCTGCCGTGCCCCGCGCGGTCCGGCCTTGCCCCACTGCGGCTGAGGGAACCGCACCTCCTTAGCCTGCGCAGCCATCGCCTTCCGCAGCGCCCGCTGGCCTCGCTCCAGCTCCCGGGCCGCACGCTTGGCCTCTCGGGCTTCGTCCTTGCCCGGTTCGATGATCTGGAACAGATCGACCTTCGGTTCTTCACGCATCAGAGCTTCATCCTTCCGAACGGCAGGGCACCGGCCACGAACGCCGCGTCCTGCTCCATCCACACCGGGCGCAGCTCGCACCCGGCCGTGATCCCGGAGGCCACGACCTCCGCAGCCGCGGACTCCAGCTCGGACCGCGAGGACCCGGTCACCGTGACCAGCACGACGACATCCACGCCCGTGTGCCGACGCCGCAGCTCGGCCTCCTCGCGCTCCACGTCCTCCAGGGACTGGTCATGTTCCAACGACCCGATGCGCCCGAGCTTGCTCATCAGCCGCGAGTTCGTGTGCCAGTCCGTCTTGCGCCGCTGCACGGACCGCACCGCGGCCCCACGCTCCACCGGAGCCAGGAACACCGAGACCGTGTGCCGGAAGTCCCCGGCGAACACCAGCTCGTCCAGGAACCCCAGCCGGGCCAGGTTCTGCGGCAGCTCGGAGACCTTGTAGGTGCGGTGGTAGTTCCCGTCCGTGACCATGTGGCCCGCATGGACCTCCACGGCCATCGGTCCCGCGCTCGAGGGCGCGGTACCCGCCGTCTTCCCGTCCGCCTTCATGGTCGAGACCATCACCGAGGCGTCCGGGTCGAACGCCGACCGCGAGAGACCGGCCAGCGTGCGCGGAGAGTGCCAGGCGGTCACCTGGGTCCCCGAGCGCGGCAGCGTGCTCTCCACCGTCGTCATCAGCTTGAGCATGTGCTCCATGAGCGCCGGGGTGCCCCCGCCGAGCGCCTTGACCTGCGAGGTGATCTTCGACGGGGAGACCACCAGCGTCAGCCACTGCTCGTGCACCGGCATCGACTGGGCCTCCTTCATCAGCTCACGGAACGCCTGGTCCAGGAACGGGTCGACGCTTGCCCCTGACCGGCCCGCGCCCTCCTGCTTGGACTCGTAGAAGTCCTCCACGGCCGCACCGGAGATGAGCGTCGTCTGATCCGACGCCTGAATCCGCACCACACCCGGCAGACGCGACAGCGCCGCCAGCGACGATCCCCACGACAGGGACCGTTCCTCCTGAGCGTCGAAGGACTCCAGGTCAAAGCCCCGCGTCGTCATGACCTTCGCACAGACCACCGCTTCCCGGGCGCGCGGGTCCCAGACGAACCCGGCCCCGTTGGGCATCGCGTAGACCATCAGCTCACCGGCCACACCCGGCAGCCGGAACCGTGCCGGCTCACCCGGCTTGATCCGCCCCTTCGCATCGCGCTGAGCCTGCGGCCCTGCCTCGCTCACCGGGGCCTGCGGCTCGCCGTCCACCAGCTCCAGCACGTGTGCCGGGGCCATCCCCTGGCGGTACTCGAGCTGATCCGTTGCCCCGCGCCGCAGGTACTGCATCGCCACCCACACCCAGCCAGGCAGGGACCGGCCACGGAACCGGGTCGCGCCGAACGCGCCGATCACGGCCATCAGCCCGATACCCACGAGCATGGCCGGCCCGCCACGCAGGATGAACGCCATGCCGATCAGCACGCCGGCCAGAACCACGATCACCTGCTCCAGGGTCAGCCCCAGGATCAGTCCCTGAGTCCGTTCCTGGGGGAATCGGACGTCGTCGTACTCCGAGTCCATCGACTCCTGAATCATCGTTGCCATCAGCGGCCTCCTCGCATCACCATCGCCCCGGCACGCTGGCGCATCCGGCCAGCCCGCGCCGAAACGCCCCGCATCGAATTCATTGCTCCACGCCCGGCCCGGCTCGCGGCCATCACGCCCGCCTGCTCAGCCTGGCCAGCACCGCCGGCCAGCCACGCGGTGACTGCAAGCATGAAGATCGGCATGGCCGCGGCCACGAACACCAGCACCATGCCAGCCACGGTCTGCACCCAATCCGTGGACAATGCCGCCATCGCCATGCCCAGCCGCACAACGGCGGCTGCGAGTGGCCCGGCCATGATCAGCCCCAGCATCATCGACAGCCACCGCCCCGCCAGCGCCTTGGCCGGCTCCAGGGCCAACGAGAAGATCGCCGGGGCCGCGAACGAGGCCAAGATCAGAATCAGCACCAGACGGAAGATCATCATCGCCATCAGCACGAAGCAGGCGAAGAAGATCACCAGCGCGATGATCACCGCGACCACGATCATCCCGTTCTCCGAGTTCTCGCTGGCCATCTCCCACTGCGCGAAGTTCTCATCCAGCAGGATCTTGTCGTTGGCGGCGTCGTAGGTCAGACCGAACAGCCCCAGCACGCCGGCCACCGCCTCGTCCTGGCCATCGGTGCCACCGGAACCGACCCGCAAGATCCACAAGGTCAGCTGCTGGGTCGCCCCCATCGCCATCCACACCAGCCCGACCACCACGTAAGTCGCCGGGATGCTGAACACCGCCGCCAGGAACGCGCGCACCATGCCGGCCGTAGACCCGCGCACCGCCGAGAGCACGACCTGCACGGCCACGAAGATCATCAGCAGCGGGATCATCGCCACCACGATGATGTTCAGCATCCCCGGGTGGTCGATCACCGTGCTCTCGCCACCGGCCACCGTCGTAGTGACCTGCCCGCCGACGACCGTGACCCACCACTCCGGGGTCAGCGCACCCACGGAGAAAGCCTGCTCGAGCAGCCCGGAAGCGGCCTTCGCCAGCCCCAGGATCGAACCCCGCATGAACTCCTCGAAGTCCTTCTCCCACATCGTTCTCTCCCTCCGTGAGTGCGCTCAGGACCTCAGAACAGCGGCAGGCCAGCGCCCCAGCCGATCAGGCTCGCAGCACCGGCGATCAGGGCCGCAGCAACGATGCCCCAGACCACGAAGCTGATACCCACGTCCTGCGCGCGGCCGCTCGAGGAGAGCTTGCCGAAGATCCAGACCAGCACGCCGATGCCGACGGCGACGATCAGGATGACCAGGAAGGTGCCCAACGCCAGGCCCGTGATGTTCTGGATGGTGGGCATCCACGGCCCGTTGAAGCTCGGTGCGATGTCCGGGACACCGGCAGCCACCGTGGTGGCCGCGTGAATCAGATTGCTCATCAGAGGTCCTCCCGTAGGGATGTGATGTGACGACGGCCTGGATACCTTCCGGGCCGAACGGGCAACTCCCGCCCGCTGCCAGATGTACGACGCGCCCCACCGCCACGCATGTCACCTGGCCCGCACACGAGAAAGCCCCCACCCGCTGCATCCGCAGCAGGTGGGGGCAACTCGCAGATCAGATTAAGAGCAGTTCTGACCCCGCGTCAGCGTCAGGGTCCGCCCGGTCTGAGCACCGTTGGTCAGCGACTGACGCGCCACGTGCACCTCGACCGGCGAGCACTCGGCCGTGGCCTCGTTCTGTGCCGAGCAGTCCGGCTCACCCGACCCGTTCACCTCGCCCGTGGCGTACCACTTCACCGATGTGACGACCGTGTACGAGGATTCCGTGCCCGTAGCCTCCTTGCCCCACTCGTACCCGTCCAACGCGGGCTGTCCACCGAGCAACGCACTGATCACACGCTCACGCTCTGCCCGATCCGGCGACGGCTCCTCCTTGTCGAAGTCCCGCACCGCCTGCCGGTTGCAGGTCTGCTTCGGGGCGTTCTTCTCGATCGCGACCGACTGTGGCCTGGCCCCGGCGGGCATCAGCTCGCTCGTGCCCAGCCCAGCCCCCCAGCTCGTGCCGGCCGTGCCAGCGCCCAGCACCGTCGCCCCCACCGCCGCCAACGCGACCATCGTCCACCCCTTGCGCATCCCGCCAGGTGAGAACAAGGCCCTGCCCCACACCGCCAGCGCCACGCCAGCCCCCACCGCCAGGATCAGCACGACCAGCGCCGTCCCGACCACCCATCCACTGATCTGTGACCACCCCGACAGCCCGTCCGGGTTGATTCCGTTCAACATGTCCGACTCCTCGCCGCTCGTCTGGCCCGCTCTTGCTTCGTTGCCGTGTCTCGTCCTGGGTTCGCGGTCCCCACCGCGAAGGTCTGTCAGCGCGCCATCGCCTGCACCACCAGCACCCACACCACGAGCACCGCCAGCGCCACGGCCGCGATCACCCACCGACCCCGCGCCGAGTCCCACGCGTCCGGTACCCGCTCCTGCCACGACGTCGGCAGCGGCGCGTCCACGGACTCCGCCACCCACCGCCGCCCGGCCTCGCCTGCGCGCTGGCGCAGTCGCCGCACGGACGCGACCAGTCCCCGGTCCCGCTCTACGTAGACCACGCGCGGCTCCTGACCCTCCGGGACGTCATGGCTCTGCTCGAACTCCGTCTGCTCGCTCACTTCTCTGCCCTCTCGTTTCGGATCACCGTTGTCGCCACCCTCAGCAGGTGCCGTGTCTCGGCCAGGTACTGCCGACTCGTGGAGTGGCTGAACCCGGTGGCCTGCATGACGTCCTCGACCGTGACCGCTTCCATCCGGCCCCCCGCCTGCGCGCAGGCCAACGCGACCTGCCGCGCCCAGTCCCCCGCGTCCCCGTCGTCGGGAAGGCAGCTGATCAGCACACGCATCGTCACCGCCTGCCCCGAACGGGCCACCTCCTGCGCCGCCCGGACCACCCGGGCACAGCGCACCAGCTCACGCCGGGCCTGACGCAGTGCGGTCACCGAGACGCCCATCGCCTCCGATGCCGCCACGACGTCATCCCCGAACGCCAGCACCACGGCCAGGGCACGGGCCGTCATCTCCGAGGACTCCATGACCGACTCGACCACCCGCATCACCTCCGCGACTTCCCGGTGTGCAGCCAGCGCTTCAACCACAGCCTCGGCCGGGTCCTCCATGACCGTCGACACCGCGGTCTTCTCCCGCGCCACCGCGGAAGCCTCCAGCGCCTCCTGGCCCGCCCGCGACCGGCCGACCGCCCGCAGATGATCCACCGCTCGGTTCCGGGCGATGGTGCCGACCCAGGTCCGCAGGGAACCCCGGTCCGGATCGAACCGCTCCCGGGAGTGCCACGCGGACTCCCACGTGCTCTGGAGCACGTCCTCGACGACGTCGCCGTTGCCCGAGGGTCCGAGTACGGCCACCACCGTGCCTCGCACCGAGGCCACCGCTTCCGCCAGCTCGTCACCGGTCACCAGCACCATCCCCGCCGGAGCCACCCGGTCCGCCTGCCCGGTCATCAGTCCACCGCCTCCATCAACGCCCGTGGCATCGCCCGCCGCTCCAGCCGGCAGTGCGGGCAGTCTGCAAGCACGGCCTGCCCGTACGCCGGGATGTGCACGTCCGGGTCCTGGCACGGCTCACCGGTCCGCAGCTCACGCACCTGCCCCGAAGCAGCCGGAGCCTGAGTCACGGCGACCGGCCGGGGCCGGGTCACAGCGACCAATTCCTCGAACTCCGAGGCCAAGGACCGCGCCACGAAGGCCGTGGGCTTGCGCACCGGCCCCGAGGCCCGCGCCAAGACCACGTCCACGATGGACCGCAGCTGCCCGTCTCCGAGGTCCGCAGCCGCCGGCACCCGCTGAACCAAGTCCGCCAGGACCACACCCCGATGGACCAGCCCCACGCCTTCCCCACCGTCGATGACCTGATCGGTCCGTCGTCCGTCGTCCGTCGTCGTCTCCGCGCGCACTGCACCGGACTGACGGACTGACGGACGGACAGATGAGGGTTCTTGAGGGTTAGTCCGCGCGCGATCCTTATAGTCGGCAAAGTCGTGATTGTCGGGTGAGTCCGCCGAAATTGTCGGGTGAGTCGACTCACCCGACAGATTGTCGGGTCGCGTGTTCATGCGGGTCTCAGATTTACCCGACAGATTGTCGGGTCGCGTCTTCGTGCGGGTCTCAGATTTACCCGACAGATTGTCGGGTCGCGTCTTCGTGCGGGTCTCAGATTTACCCGACAGATTGTCGGGTCGCGTGTTCATGCGGGTCTCGGCGTCTTGGACAAGGTCGTTCAGGGCCTCTTCGCGGAGGTAGTACCTCAAGCCGATCCGCCCGCGCCCGTCCCCGTAGCGAGACTCGGTGTCCACCAGGCCCAGGTCTCGCAGGCGGGCGATGTGCCGCTCCACCGAACGCACCGTCTGGGCCGACCGCCGGGCCAACAACTCCTGGCTCGGGTGGCACGACCACGCCTCGTCCGCATGGTCACCCAGCAGCAAAAGCACGAACGCCTGGCCGGTGTTGAGTTGGCCTGTCTCCGCGACTTTCTGCGCCCACTTCATCGCTTCGATGCTCATGCCTGCTCCTCCTCGGTCCCGAATGCCTCGGCGTGCGCCTCACGGGCATCGGCCAAGCGGCGGCGCCCGGTGCGCTCTGAGCACCCGAACTTCTCTGCGACCTCCGCCGCCGAGGGCACCTGGCCCTCCTGCGCGCGGGACACGATCCATGCGGTGATGTCCGCACCCGATGCCTTCTCCACCGTCTTCGTCTCTGCGGCGACCGGCTCTGACGACGCCACGGTCTCGACGACCTCGATCCCCTGGGCGACCTGCGATTCCTCGACCACGGCCTGCGGAACCTCGCGGGCCTCGCGTTCGGTCTCGAGTTTGGCTTGACGCTCCATCCGTTCCAGCTCCTGCCGGTGCCGAGCCTCGGCCACCTCGGCCTCCCGCTCGGCCTCGCGCCGCTGGGCCTCGATCTGCCAGCGGCTCGCTGCGAGTTCGGCCTCCAGCTCCGCGCGCTGACGATCCAGCTCCGCCTGAGCCTTCAGCTGCTCTGCTTCCTCCGACACCTGCGATGCGCGCTCGGCCCGCCGCGAGTCCGGGTTCTCCACCGCGACCCGCGCCAGCTGATCCGTGGCCACGAACACCGCCACCGGAACCATCACCGCGATGAGCGCACCCACCACGGACTGCCACACGCTCGCGTTCTCAGCACTCCACGCATGCGCCCCGTTGGCGATCATCGACAGCCCCGTGAACGCCCCCAGCGCCCACCACGACGCCCGCGCGGACTCCCCTCGAGACTCGTGCACCAGTACGGAGCCTGCGTAGACCAGGATCGCCAGGTCTATGAAGACCGGCACTGCCCAATGCATGAACGGCGGCAGCCCCAGCCACGCCGCGACCTCGTACAGCGCCGCGAACGAAATGGAGAACGCCACCAGCCCGGCCACAGCGGTCCCGGCCACCACGGCCCGGATGAACCGCCCATCGTTCGGGTTGACCCGGCGCGGAAGCGTCCGAATCCCACTGTCCGTGGGCCGCGCCCCGGTGCTATCCTTTGAGTGCTCGACCAGCGTGTTCTTTGGAATGTGCACCGTCTCGGATTGAGCGTTTTCGGAAGCCCCGACAGCCTGCCCGCTGGCCGGGGCTTCCGCCCTTTTCGGCCCAGACGTTCGGGCCTCCCACATCTGCTGCGCGCTCATCGCGTGCCCTCCTCGATCTTCTTCAGCACCTCATCCAGGTCGTCCACCGCGTCCCGCAGCGTCGACCGGATCTCCGCCTGGGACTCGCCCTCGACATGCCCCACGGACCGGATCACGTGCGCCAGCGTCCGCACGCACCGCACCGAGTCCCACACGACCCCGTGCAAGTCCTCGTCTTCGACCAGCGCCTTACCCGTCGCCGGAGACACCAGCGAGGCCACCGGGGTAGCCGCCTTGATCAGCGCTGGCACCGCGGCCGCACCCGACCCGTTGAACGCAGTCAGCACACGACGCGCGCGGTTCTTCTGTTCCTCGTCGTGCCGGACCAAGTCCAGCGGCTCGATCCCGAAGTCTTCGGCCGGCATGTCCAGCACCGAGTCCAGGCCCATCTGGCCCTCGAGCACCGCCTCTGGCCCTTCGGACGACGTCGCGGCTCGCTCGCGCACCGGCTGATAGGTCTTCCCGTCCGTGCCAGTCACCCGCCGAGCGTTTCCAGGTGTCCCATTTGGGACATCTCGACCCGCCGTCGCGTCGAGTTCCCGGTGCACGGTGCTCTTAGACAACTGAGTGGCGGTTGCGATGGCGCGTGCGCTCATGCCGGCCTCACGAAGTGAGAGGACCACGTCCTGCCGATATTCCAAGGGCGGACGGAGGTGGAGGTTTCCGAACTCACGGGTCACGTAGTCGTCCCAGCTGCGGTAGCCAAGAACGGCCCAGGCCCGTCCTCGATATGCCGAACGGATGAGGTGGTAGACCGACTCCATGCCAGTCTTAATCTGGTCCGTGAGGTCACGCGCTGCCGCAGCAGTCATGGACGCGCCGTGGTCAGGGTCAACCACTGTCGCCGTCACGGCTTCCCCTCCTCGGCCTCGAACACGAAGAGGTCTCGCATCGACAACCCAAGAAAGTCAGCGACGGTCTCGAGTTCCGTGAAGGTGAAATCGCGGTGCCCGTTCATACGTGCTGACACCGATGCGCGGCTTAGACCGAGGGCTTCGCCCAGGTCCCCCATGCTTTTGTCGGCCAGGGCCAACCTGGAGCGGATTTGCAGAGTTAACTGCTTCTGTCTCGTCATGGCCACCAGTGTTGTGCTACCCGCAACACTGGTCAAGCCGTATGTTGCTTATGTAGCAATTTTTTTTCGTATCCCATGACGACTGGCCTGCCCTTCGCTACGCTGGACACATGGATGAGTCAGAAATCAAGACCGCGCTCCTCGCGGAAATCCGCGCCTGGATGGGCCGCCGGCAGGTCAACCAGTCCGACATGGCCCGGCACATGGGCCTGACACGCAGCGCGGTCAGCCGGCGGATGAGCGGACAGCAGGACTTCACGTTCCCCGAACTGGCCTCGATCGCGGGGTGGCTCGACATCACGCTCGCTGAACTGTTCGGCCCGGTCGTCCTCCAGGCACGAAGAAGCCCCCGCACCGACATGGTCGGTGCAGGGGCCTCTGCTCGGCTCCCCCGGTTGGATTCGAACCAACAACCCTTCGATTAACAGTCGAATGCTCTGCCGTTGAGCTACGGGGGAATGTGCCGCGAACCGCCGGAGCCGTTCGGACAACGGATGGAACTCTACCAGAGCCCCTGCCTGCGCGCCACCCGCCCGCGGGGCGCCGTCGTCGTCCTACCCACGCCCGGGGACCGGGCCCTTGCCAGGCACGGTTCCGGCGGGCCTACGGTGCGCGGACACCCCAAAACCATCAGGAACGGACCCGAAGGAGAGACGTGTCCATGACCATCACGACCCTCACACGCAAGACCGCCCTGACCGGCACGGGCATGCTCGCCGCCCTCGCCCTCGCGGCCTGCGGCACCACCTCCGACAACGGCGACGACGGCTCCGTCTCGCCGGAGGTCGACGCCTCCTCGGCAGTGGCGAGCACCCCCGCCACGGACGACGCCTCGACCACGTCGGCCTCGGCGTCGTCGTCGGCCTCGTCGACGTCGGCGTCGTCGACGGCCGCCGCGGCCAGCAGCGGCTCGGGCACCGGCCAGGCCGACGACCCCGCCTACGCGGTGATCGACGCGGTCCTGGAGAAGCACGGCGACGGCATCATCGTCGAGGTGGACGCCAACGATGACGACACGACCTGGGAGGTCGACGTCGTGGTGGGCGAGGAGGTGAAGGAGCTGGACGTCACCGCCGACGGCGACATCACCGAGACCGACCGCGAGTCGGATCTCGAGGACGTCCAGAAGGCGAAGGACGCCGAGGTCACCGCCCAGCAGGCACTCGACACCGCCCGGGAGGGCCGTGACGGGGTGACCCTGGACGAGATGGACCTGGAGGACGACAACGGCACCCTCCAGTGGGAGGTCGGGTTCGATCGCGAGGACGGCTCCGACGGCCCCGAGGTCGAGATCGACGCCACGTCCGGCGAGGTGCTCACGGTCGACGAGCGCTGACGCCGCGCGGCCGACGGGCCGCCGTTTCCCGAACGAAAACGCGCCTGGAGCCGCCGTTTCCCGAACGAAAACGGGTGGGGGTCAGTCGTCGGCGCGGAGGGCCCGGCGGCGCGCCTCCAGTTCCATGAGCTCGCTGTTGAGGCGGGTGAACTCGGCGGGGTCGCCCTCGGGGCCGAGCCGCTGCAGGCGCCCGAGCAGCTCCTCCTTGCGGTGCACGATCTGCAGGGCGAACAGGCGGTTCATGATGTCCCGGCAGTACCGGTCCACATCCTCGGGAGTGCGGGCGGGCAGGTCGCGGACGGCCAGTTCGGACACGACGCCGGCCACCTCCTGGGGCACGGCGTCCCGCACGGCGTCCACCCAGCGCTGCGGCGTCGCCCCCGCCGACCCGGCCATCTTCACGCCCTGGTGGACGGCGGCGTACTGCGGGACCGTGAAGCGGGCGGCGTACAGCGCGGTCCACTGCTCCGCGGAGAGCAGGGTCGGATGCTGCAGCACCACCTCGAGGGACTCCCGCTCCCGGCGGGCGACGGGGTCGCGCGGATCCACCGGCACCACGATCCGCGGCGCCGGGGCGGCGGCCTCCCCGTGGTGGCCTTGGGGCCCGAGCGCCTGCCCGTCGTCCGCCGGGGCCGGCCGCGCCTCGGGCTCGGGCCCCCGCCGCGGCGCGCGCCCGGCCGCGGCCACGGCGCGGTGCACGGCGTTCGGGTCCAGGCCGAGCCAGCCGGCCAGCTCCCGCTCGTAGCCGGGACGCAGGACGGCGTCCTTGATGCCCGCCACGATCGGTGCCGCGTGGCGCAGGGCCCCGGCGCGGCCCTCCACGGTGTCGAGGTCGTAGTCCTTGAGCCCGGCCCGGATCGCGAACTCGAAGAGCGGGCGCCGCGAGGCGATGAGCGCGCGCACCGCCTCGTCGCCCTTCTGCATGCGCAGATCGCACGGGTCCATGCCGCTGGGCTCCACGGCCACGAACGTCTTGGCGAGGAAGCGGTGGTCCTCGTCGAACGCCTTGAGCGCGGCCTTCTGCCCGGCCTCGTCGCCGTCGAAGGTGAAGATCACCTCGCCGCCCGTGCCGTCGTCGGAGATCAGGCGGCGGGCCACCTTGATGTGGTCCGCGCCGAACGCGGTGCCGCACGTGGCCACCGCCGTCCCGACGCCGGCCAGGTGGGCCGCCATCACGTCCGTGTAGCCCTCGACGAGCACCAGCTGACGCTCCTTGGCGATGGTCCGCTTGGCCAGGTCGATCCCGTAGAGCACCTGCGACTTCTTGTAGAGCGGCGTCTCGGGGGTGTTGAGGTACTTGGGCCCGGGGTCGTCGTCGTACAGCTTGCGCGCGCCGAAGCCGATGGTCGCGCCGGTCATGTCCCGGATGGGCCAGAGCAGACGGCCGCGGAACCGGTCGTACAGGCCGCGCTGCCCCTCGGACACCAGCCCGGAGGCGCGCAGCTCCTCGTCCCGGAACCCCTTCTGCCGCAGGTGGTCCAGCAGATGCGACCACCCCTGCGGGGCATATCCGAGGCCGAACTGCGCCGCGTGCTCCTGTGTGAATCCCCGCTGGGTGAGGAAGTCGCGGGCGGCCTGCGCCTCGGGCGAGCCGAGGGCACGACGGAAGAACTCGTCCGCCACCTTGTTCGCCTCGAACAGGCGACGACGGCGTCCCGTCTCCGCCTTGTCCGGGCCGGTGCCGCCGTCCTCGTAGTGCAGCTCCACCCCCACGCGGGACGCCAGTCGCTCCACGGTCTCCGTGAAGGTGGTGTGCTCGAGTTCCATCAGGAAGCTGATGACGTCCCCGTGCGCGCCGCAGCCAAAGCAGTGGTAGGTGCCCACGCCGGGGCGCACGTGGAACGACGGCGTCCGCTCGTCGTGGAACGGGCACAGCCCCTTGAATGAGCCCACGCCCGCCGAGCGGAGGGTGACGAACTCCTCCACGACGGCCTTCAGATCCGTGCGCTCGCGGACGAGGTCGATGTCCTTGCGCACGATCAGTCCAGCCATGCGGACCATTCTAGGGACGGGGCGGGGCGGTCAGCCCCGAGCGGAACCGGCCTCCGTGGACGGCTCGGCATCCGCTGCGGCCTGTGCAGGACCGGTCCCCGTCGCGCGGGACGCTTCGGTCCGCGCCGCGCCCGCTCCCTCGGACGCGGGGCGCCCGGTGGCGGGGTCGATGACGGGCAGCGCGCCGGTGGCCGCCTCGACCAGCGGATGGAACAGCGCGGCCGAAGCCAGGCCGCCGTGACGGCGGCGCGCCGAGGACACGAACGAGAGGCTCATGTCGCCCACCATAGCGACCCGGGACCGTGATTCCGGTCACGGGAAGGCAACATTCTGGGCGGTCAGGTCACGGTTCGACGCGCGCCCGCCCCCGCGGACTGCCCGTGCAGCGGCAGCAGCCGGGGCACCAGCCGGACGAGGCTCACCATCGCCCCGAGCTCCACGAGCGTCTGCGTTACCACCACGAGCGGGGCCGGGTCCAGGCTCGCCGGCAGGGCCAAGGCCAGTGGGAGCACCACCAGGGAGTTCCGCGTCGCGCCCGAGAACACGAGCGCCCGCCCGGCGGGCACGTCGAGGCGCGCCCACCGCGCAGCCACCACGCCGAGGGCCACCATCACGGCGGCGAACGCCGCGAACAGGGGCACGACGACGCCCAGCGCGGGCAGCCGCTCCCCCACCCCGCGGATCTGTGAGGCGACCACCGTGAACAGCGTGACGACCATGAGCGGGACCATCGCCGCCGTGAACCCGCGCACCACCCCGGCCGCCGCGCACCGCACCCCACCGCGGCCGCGCGCCGTGCCCCACTGGAGCAGCGCCGCGAGCGCGAGCGGCGCCAGGATCAGCAGGACCAGCGCACGGACGAAGGGCCCGACGTCGACCGCGGCCACGGCAGCCTCGCCGGCGACGACGCGCAGCAGCACGGGCAGCACGACCAGCTGGACGAGCATGAGCAGCGGAGCCGCCGCCAGCAGCCGCTCGGCCGCCCCGCCCGCGAGCGCGGTGAACGCGATGACGTAGTCCACGCACGGGGCCAGCAGCACGAGGAGCACGCCCACGAGCAGCGCGGCGACCAGGGCGCGGCGGGGCGGGGAGGACGGCATGCCGCCAGCGTACGGAGCGATCCGGGCGGGGGCTGACCCCTACGCTGGGGGCCATGCCCACCGCCCCCGCACCGTCCGTGGCCGCTGCCACCCCGTTGCACGTGGCCGTGCGCACGCTCGACGCCGCGGCGCTCGCGGCGGCCGGACACACGGCGGCGACCGCCGTGGCGGCGGTCTACGCGCACGCCGTCGTGCGCGGGGCGGCGTCGTTCTGGCTGGACTCGGCCCTGCCGGACCCGGCCGAGGCCCGCTGGTCCGTGGCCGGAGACGGCCTGGACGTGCTCGGCGAGGAGCAGGGCCGCACGCCCTCCCCCGGCCCGCGGCTGGTCCGGCACGACGACCCTGCCGATCCGGACCGCGCGTGGGCCGACCTCGCGGCCGCGGCCGCGCCCCGGCCGGTGGTCGGCGGCGAGGGGCTGCCGCTGCGCGGCGGCCTGGTCGGCTGGCTCGGCTACGAGCTCGGCCTGGCGGATCTGGGGGTGACACCGCCCTCACCCCGACCCGGGGACCCCGCATCCCTGCCCGCGCAGTTCTGGGTGCGCCCGTCCCGCTACGTGGTGGCGGACCACGCGGCCGGGGTGCTGCACTGCTGCGTCGTCTCCCTCGCTCCGACCGCCGCGGAGACCGGGGCCGACCGCTGGGCGGCGGACGTGCGCCGCGCCCTCGCCGCGGCCCGCCGCGCTCTCGAGACGGCGTCGGGCGACGTCGTCGTGCCCCCGCCGCGGGACGCCGGCCCGGGACCACAGGCCGACGAGGAGGCGCCGGGCACGTGGCGCGAGGACCGGGCGGCGTACGCCGAACAGATCGCCCGCTGCCGCGCCGCGCTGCACGCCGGCGACTCCTACGAGCTGTGCCTGACCACCCGCTTCGACGCCGATCCCGGGCTGCGCGTGGACCCGCTGGTCCTCTTTCACGAGCTCGCCGCGCACCAGCCGGCCCCGTATGCGGCGCTGCTGGAGCACGGCACGGGCGCCCGCCGGTGGGCCGTGGTCTCGGCCTCACCGGAGCGGTTCCTCGCCGGGCGCGCGGGCCGGTACAGCACCAAGCCGATCAAGGGCACCGCCGCCCGCCTGGCCGACCCGGTCGCGGACGCCGAGGCCGCCCGCGCGCTCGCCGCCGACCCCAAGACGCGCGCCGAGAACCTCATGATCGTGGACCTGCTGCGCAACGACCTCTCCCGGGTGTGCGAGCCCGGCTCCGTGCAGGTGCCCTCCCTCATGGCGGTGGAGAGCTACGCGAGCGTCCACCAGCTCGTCTCCACGGTCACGGGGACCGCGCGGGCCGGCGTCGAACCCGTGGACGTGGTGCGGTCCCTGTTCCCCGGCGGGTCGATGACGGGCGCGCCGAAGCGACGCAGCGTCGAGCTGCTGGCCGCGTGGGAGGCCTCCCCACGGGGGGTCTACTCCGGGGCGCTGGGGATGCTGAGTGCGGACGGGACGACGTCGTTGTCCGTCGTGATCCGCACGGCCGTGCTCGCCGGGGGCCGCTGGTCCGTGGGGACCGGCGGGGCGATCGTCGCGGACTCGGACCCGGCCGCCGAACACGACGAGGTCCTCCTCAAGGCCCGCGGCCTGCGCCGGGCCCTCGCCCGCGCCGCCGGAACGGGCCTGCCGACGACGGCGCCCGACGTCGCCTGACCCCACCCTGTGGTTCGGGGGCGATATTCGGCGGTATTCCGACGGAATAACGCCGCAAACCGCCCCCAAACGAGGGGGGCGCCCACCCGTGCGGCCTGCCTAGGCTGGGGACATGGCCGATCCGCACCCCGTCCTCGCCGCCTCCGCCCCCGACCTCGACCCTGACGCGCTGGACGCCGTCCGCGCGCTCGTGGCCGCCGCCGAGCGTCCCGTGGTGCTCTCCGGGGCGGGGATGAGCGCCGAGTCCGGCATCCCCACGTTCCGTGACGCCCAGACCGGCCTGTGGGAGCGCTTCTCCGCGGAACAGCTCGCCACGGAGGAGGCGTTCCTCGCCGATCCCGCGCTCGTGTGGTCCTGGTACCGGTGGCGTGCCCGGATGGTGCGGGCCCGCCGACCGAATCCGGGGCACGACGCCGTCGCCGCCTGGCAGCGCCGCACACCCGACCTGGAGGTGGTCACCCAGAACGTGGACGACCTGCACGAGCGGGCCGGCGCCCGCGTGCTCGCGCACCTGCACGGCTCGCTGTTCGAACACCGCTGCGCCGAGTGCGGGGCCCCGGCGGACGTGGACCCGGGCGCGCCCTCGGACGTGGACGCGGCCGGCTCGGAGGCGGACCTGGAGGCGATGCTGCGTGAGGCGCCGCCGGCGTGCCCGGCGTGCGGGACGGGACGGATCCGGCCGGGCGTGGTGTGGTTCGGCGAGATGCTGCCGCAGGAGCCGTGGGAGCGCGCCTACGAGGCGCTGGAGCGCTGCGACCTGGCCCTCGTCGTCGGCACCTCGGGCCTGATCCAGCCGGCCGCGTCCCTGCCGTTCGTGGCGCTGGGAGCCGGGGTCGCCGTCGTCGAGGTGAACCCCGTGGAGACCGAGCTGAGCGGCGCGGTGACGCACGCGCTGCGCGGCTCGGCCGGGGCGGTGCTGCCCGCGCTCGTCGCCGGCGTCTGGCCCGGGCCGTCGGGGGCCTTGTCGACTGCGAGGCACGTCACATGGTGACGCAATAGACAACACACGCATGACTTAATAGGCTCCCCTTGCCGGCCCGCCAGGAACCCCTGGCCCGCGGCGCCGCCCCCGCCACTCCTCCCGAATCGAGATTGCCATGCCCCAGTCCCGCGCCCTCTCGCGTGGTGTCCGCCTCTCGGCCGTGTCCGCCACGCTGCTGCTCGCCCTGACCGCCTGCGCCGGCGGCACCGGCGGCTCCGGCTCGGACTCCGCGTCCGGCGCGGCGTCCGGCTCCGCCTCCGCCGCCGAGTCGGACAAGAAGGTCACCCTGTACTCGGGCCGCAGCGAGGACCTCGTCCAGCCGATCCTGGACGAGTTCACCGACGAGACCGGCATCGAGGTGGAGGTCCGCTACGACAAGACCCCCGCCATGGCCGCGCAGCTGATCGAGGAGGGCGAGGGCTCCCCCGCCGACGTGTTCCTCTCCCAGGATGCGGGCGCGCTCGGCGCCGTCGCCAAGGAGGGCCTGTTCACGCCCCTCGCCCAGGAGACCCTGGACCGCGTGCCCGAGACCTACCGGGACGACGAGGGCGACTGGGTCGGCCTGACCGGCCGCGTCCGCGTGCTGGCCTACAACGAGGAGAAGGTCCCCGAGGCCGACCTCCCGACGTCGGTCGACGAGCTGACCGATCCGAAGTGGAAGGGCCGCGTCGGCGTCGCCCCCACCAACGCGTCCTTCCAGACGTTCGTCACCGCCCTTCGCCTGCAGAAGGGCGAGGACGAGGCCCGGACCTGGCTCGAGGACTTCGCCGCCAACGACCCGCAGCGCCGCGAGAAGAACGGCGAGATCCTCGCCGACGTGGACGCCGGCACCCTGGACACCGGCCTAGTCAACCACTACTACCTGTTCGAGCTGGCCCGGGAGAAGGGCGTCGCCCCGGAGGAGCTGGGCGCGTCCCTGCACTTCTTCCCCGACGGCGACCTCGGCTCGCTGGTGAACGTGTCCGGCATGGGCCTGGTGGGCGAGCAGGAGGACGGCGACGCCGCCGCCCTCGTGGAGTACCTTCTCTCCGAGGACGGTCAGTCGTACTTCGCCGAGGAGACCGGCGAGTACCCGCTCGTGGAGGGCGTGGAGCAGCCGGCCGGCTTCCCGGAGCTCTCCGAGGTCAAGGCCCCCGACGTGGACCTCAACGACCTGGACGACCTCCAGACCACCATCCAGATGATCCAGGAGGCGGGCCTGCTCTGACCCCCCGAGCACCGGAGCCGGCCGTCCGCCGCACGCGCGGACGGCGCGCTCCCGCGGCGCTGACCGCCGCGGCCCTCGTGGCCGCGGCGGTCGCGCTCGTCCCCATCGGCTACCTGTTCCTGCGCACCGCCCAGGGCGGGTTCGGCCCCTGGCTGGACGCCGTCGTGAGCCCGCGCGTGGGCGCCCTGGCCGCCACCTCGCTCGCGCTCACCGCCGTGGTGACCGCGCTGTGCCTGGTGATCGGCGTGGGCGCCGCCTGGCTCGTCACCCGCACCGACACGCCCGGCCGCGGCCTGCTGGCCGTCCTGCTGGCGCTGCCGCTGGCCGTGCCCTCCTACGTGGCGGCGTTCACGTGGGTGTCCGTCTCGGACCTGCTGCCCGGCGTGGAGGCGGGGCGCTTCGAGGGGTTCTGGGCCGCGGTGACGGTGATGACCCTCTACACGTACCCGTACGTATACCTGCCGGTGGCGGCCGCGCTCTCCCGCATCGACCCCGGCCAGGAGGACGTGGCCCGCTCGCTCGGCCGCGGCCCCGCCGCCACGCTGTTCACCGTCACGCTCGCCCAAGTGCGCCCGGCGATCGCCGGCGGCGCCCTGCTGGTGGCCCTCTACGTGCTCTCCGACTTCGGCGCCGTGGCCATCCTGCGCCTGGACACCTTCACCCGGGCGATCTTCACGGCGCTCGAGGTGGGCTTCAACCGGCAGCTCGCCCTCACCCTGGCCACCGTGCTCGTGCTGCTGACGGTGCTGGTGCTCTGGGGCGAGTCCCGCACCCGCCGGGCCGACGACGGCGTCCGCTCCGGTCGCACGGTCCGCCGGGTCAGCGTGCACCGGCTGGGCCGGTCCCGCTGGGTCGGCACCGGGCTCCTCGCCGTGGTCACGGGCGCCGCGCTGGGCGTGCCCGCGGTGAGCCTGGTCCGCTGGATGGGCGAGGGCACGTCCCTGTCCGCCGTCCGGGACCGCTGGCTCGACGCCGTCTCCGGCTCCGTGGTCCTGGCGGGCGCGGGCGCGGCGCTCACCCTCGCCCTCGCCCTGCCGATCGGCATCCTCGCCGCCCGCCACCCGGGGCGCGTCTCCCGGATCGCCGAGCGCGCCGCGTTCCTCGCGCACGGGCTGCCCGGCGTCGTCGTGGGGCTCTCCCTCGTGTTCCTCGGGGTCTCCCTGGTCCCGGCGCTCTACCAGACCACGTGGATGGTGGCCTTCGCCTACGCCACCCTGTTCCTGCCGCTGGCGGTCACGTCGGTGGCCGGGGCCGTCGCCCAGTCCTCCCCTGCCCTCGAGGAGGCGGCCCGGTCCCTGGGCTCCTCGGGCGCCGAGGTGCTGCGCCGCGTGACCCTGCCGCTGGCGCTGCCGGGGGTGGGCGCCGGCGTCGCGCTGGTGGCCCTCACCGCCATGAAGGAGCTGCCCGCCACGCTGCTGCTGCGGCCCACCGGCATGGACACGCTCGCCACCCGCCTGTGGAACGCCACCAGCGTGGGCCGGTACGCCGAGGCCGCCCCCTACGCGCTCACCCTCGTGCTGCTCGCCGCGGTGCCCACGTGGGTGGTGGTCCACCGCACGGGGATCGTCGCGGCCGTGCGCGGCCGCTCGAGCGCCCCGTCGACCCCGAACGAGGTGTCAGAATGACCGCCATGCCCTCCCCCGCCGCCTCGACCCGCGCGTCCCGCCCGGCCGGTCCCCGGCCCGGCGTCGGCCACGCCGTGTCCGTGGCCGACCTCGGCGCCTCCTACGGGGAGGGGCCCGTCCTGGAGGGCGTGCAGTTCGACCTGGAGCCGGGCGAGCTGCTCGCCGTGCTCGGCCCCTCCGGCTGCGGGAAGACCACGCTGCTGCGCTGCCTGGCCGGCTTCGAGCGCATCGAGTCCGGCCGCATCAGCCTTGCCGGCTCCGTGGTGGCCCTGCCCCGCGTGCACGTGCCCGCCCACCGCCGGCACGTGGCCGTGGTGCCCCAGGACGGCGCCCTGTTCCCGCACCTGAGCGTGGCGGAGAACGTGGGCTTCGGGCTGCGCCGCCGCCGGCCCGGGCGGATGGCCCGCATCCAGGAGTGCCTCGAGCTCGTGGACCTCGCCGGCCACGGCGAGCGCATGCCGCACGAGCTCTCCGGCGGCCAGCAGCAGCGCGTGGCCCTGGCCCGGGCGATGGCCCCGCGCCCGCCGCTGATCCTGCTGGACGAGCCCTTCGGCGCCCTCGACGCCTCCCTGCGCAGCGGCCTGCGCCGGGACGTGCGCCAGGCGCTGAAGGAGGACGGCGCCACGGCCGTGCTCGTCACCCACGACCAGTCCGAGGCCCTGTCCATGGCCGACCGCGCGGCCGTGATGCGGGCCGGGCGCCTGCCCCAGCTGGGCACGCCGGACGAGGTGTACGCGCACCCGGCCGACGCCTGGGTCGCCGCGTTCGTCGGGGAGGCCTCCCTGCTGCCGCTGCTGGACGTGACCGGGCCGGAGCGCGACGGCGGCCGGCGGATCGGGCGCACCGCCCTCGGCCCGGTGCCCCTGCACGGGGCGCGTGCGGCCACGGCTGTGCCCGGGGACCTCGTGGTGGTCCGCCCCGAGCACGTGCGCGGCACCCTCGACCCGACCGTTGACGTGGACGGGGTCGAGGCCGCGCGCGTCTGGACGCCCGCCACCGTGGTGGACGTGGACTACCGCGGCCACGACTCGGTGGCCACGGTCCAGCTGGCCGACGGCACCCGGGCCCAGGCCCGCGTGGAGGGGGCGCTGCCCCCGCTCGACGCCGCCTGCGGGGTCCGGCTCGCGGGCCCGTGCGCCGTCGTCGCCCCGGGCGAGTGACCGGCCCGGGGCGGCCCCTCAGATCCAGACGCGCCGGAACTCCGCGCCCTGCACCAGGGTGTGATGCCACTCGACGGCGGTCGAATCGGTGAGCGAGGCGATCTGGTCGATCACCACGCGCCGCCGGGCGGCGTCGTCGGGGGCCTGCGCCCAGTCGAACGCGAACATCGGCTCGAGGTACCGGTCCCCCGTGGCGTCCAGCAGCGCCACGAGCTCCGCAAGCACCTCGCGCTGCCGCGCGTAGAGCGGCTGACGCTGCTCCGCGGTCATCACGTAGGCCGCCGCGATGCCCTTCATCACGGCGATCTCGGTCTCCGTCTCCTCGGGCACCACGACGTCGGCCCCGTGGCGGGTCAGCGGCTCGTTGCCGAACACCTGGCGCGTGGCGTCGAAGGCGGCGCTGCAGAACCGGCCGATCAGCTGGCTCGTCATGTCCTTCATCGCCGCGAGCGCCCGCCGGGAGCCGTCCATCTCGGAGACCCACACGTCGGTGGCCTCGAGGCGGGCCAGGGCCGCGTCGACCTCGGCCGGGTCCGTGTGCGGCAGGTACCACTGGCGGGTGGTCTCCACGACGCGCTCCCGGTGCTCCGGGATGGCCAGCCACTTGAGCTGGAACACGGCGTTGACCACGCCGTCCTCGACGTCGTGCACGGAGTAGGAGATGTCGTCCGCGAGGTCCATGACCTGGGCCTCCATGGACGTGCGCGTGCCGGGCACCCCGGCGCGGAACCAGCGGAACACGGGCAGGTCGTCCTCGTAGACGCCGAACTTGCGCGACCGCGTGCCGTCCGGACGCAGCGGGGCGTCCTCACGGGTCCACGGATACTTGCACGCGGCGTCGAGGGCGGCCCGCGTGAGGTTCAGGCCCGCGGAGGAGCCGTCCGCGAAGAGCTTCTTCTGCTCGAGGCGGGCCAGCAGCCGCAGGGTCTGGGCGTTGCCCTCGAAGCCGCCGACGTCCTCGCTGAGCGCGTCGAGCGCCTTCTCCCCGTTGTGCCCGAAGGGCGGGTGGCCGAGGTCGTGGGACAGGCAGGCGGTGTCCACGAGGTCGGGGTCGCAGCCCAGCGACCTACCGAGCTCACGCCCCACCTGCGCCACCTCGAGCGAGTGCGTCAGGCGGGTGCGGGCGAAGTCGTCCGCGTCCGGGGCGACCACCTGGGTCTTGGCCCCCAGCCGGCGCAGGCCCGCGGAGTGCAGCACGCGGGCACGGTCCCGCTCGAAGTCCGAGCGGTACGAGGACTTGGGCGGCTCGGGCAGCCACCGCTCCCGGTCCCACGGCGTGTAGCCGGGGGTCTGCACGGCGCGGCCGGCATACGGGGGCCGGCCCTCCGGGCCGAACAGCACCGGCTGGTGGGCGGCGCCGGTCCAGGGCGACGACGGCGCGGCGGGCGCTCCGGCGGCGGGCTCCGGCGTCGTGGGCTCAGCCACCGGAGACGTCCAGCTCGGCGGCCTGGATCATGGCCTGCTGCTCGGCATTGAGCTCGCGGGAGTCGAGCCAGCCGTCCGGCAGGTGCGGGCGCTTGGGGGCGCCGGCCCGGCCGCGCGGGCCCTCGGCGGCCTCGCCCGGGTAGGGCTGGCCCCGGTCCACGCGGGCGAGGATCTCGCCCAGCGTGGCCAGGTCCGGGACGGTGGACAGCGCGGTGCGGATCTCCGAGCCCACGGGGTAGCCCTTGAAGTACCAGGCCACGTGCTTGCGGATGTCCCGCAGCGCCTTGAGCTCGTCGCCGCCGAAGGTGTCCACGAGCAGCTCGGCGTGGCGGTACAGCGTGTCCGCGACCATGCCCAGGGTCGGCTGGAACCGGTCCTGGCGGCCCTCGAAGGCGGCCTGCAGGTCCCCGAACAGCCAGGGCCTTCCCTGGCAGCCGCGGCCGATCACGACACCGTCCACGCCGGTCTGCTCGACCATCGCGATGGCGTCCTCCGCGGACCAGATGTCGCCGTTGCCGAGCACGGGGATGTCCGGCAGGGCCTCGCGCAGCCGGGCGATGTCGTCCCACACGGCGGTGCCCGAGTAGAACTGGCGGGTGGTGCGGCCGTGGAGGGCGACGGCGGCGACGCCGAGGTCGCGGGCCGTGCGGCCGGCGTCGAGGAAGGTCAGGTGGTCCTCGTCGATGCCGCGGCGCATCTTCACGGTCACCGGGATGTCCTTCTTGGCCGCCTCGGTCACGGCCGCCTTGACGATGGAGGCGAACAGCTCCGCCTTCCACGGCAGGGCGGAGCCGCCGCCGCGGCGGGTCACCTTGGGCACGGGGCAGCCGAAGTTCAGGTCGATGTGGTCGCAGCGGTCCTCCTCGACCAGCATCCGCACCGCGGCGCCGGTGGTGACCGGATCCACCGAGTAGAGCTGCACGGAGCGGGGCACCTCGTCCGGGTCGTGCTGGATGATCCGCATCGACTCGGGCTTCCGCTCGACCAGCGCGCGGGCCGTGACCATCTCGTTGACGTAGAGGCCGCCGCCGTACTCGCGGCACAGGCGACGGAACGCCGTGTTGGTGATGCCGGCCATCGGGGCGAGCACCACGGGGACGTCGATGGTCAGCGGCCCCAGCCGCAGCGGGGGCAGGGTCAGGCGGTCCGTCGTCGGGGCGGGGTGACGGGCCTCGTGGAGCTGATCGTCGTCGGCGATGCGTCGACCCGCGCCGGCGGACTTGGCGTAGTGCGCGACGTCGTCGGCGTCGGTCACCGCCGCGGCGGGGAGGGTGTGGGAAGAAGTCATGTCGGACCCCATTCTTCCATTCCGCCCGGCACCCGCGTCACCGTGCCCCACGACGAGGCCCGCTGGGAGGCGATCGCCGAGGCACCCCGCCGGGACGGGCAGACCGTCCTCCCGGCGGGTCAGGCCTCCGACGACGGCGCCGCGTCCCCGCCGTCGAGCACCGCCAGCAGGTCAGCACCGGCGAACATCTGAGCGGTCTGCCGGGCCGACGGCGTGCCCGCGTCCGGGTCCGCACCGGCGGCCAGGAGGTGGCGCATCGAGACGACATCCCGCTTGAACGTGGCGCAGGTCAGGGCGCGCTGGCCGCGATCGTTGGCGTGCTCGATCTCGGCGCCGGCCTCGATCAGCATCGCCACCGTGTCCGGGCGCTCGTGGTAGGCGGCGAGGGTGAGGAAGGAGTCGCCCGCGTGGTTGCGCAGGCGCGTGCTCACCCCGGCGTCCAGGTATGCCTTCAGCTGGGCCGTGTCCCCGTCCCGCGCCATGTCGAAGAGCCGGTTCGCCAGCTCGATGTCCTTCTCGCTCCACTGCTCGCTCATGCCCGCCAGTATGGCGGACGCCGCGGCGATCGACCGCTCCGCAGCGACATCTCCGCGGGTCTGCCCGCAGGTGATGTCGCCGGCCGGCGGTCAGACGAGCACCGGGAACAGCCCCGCCCGCCCCGCGGTTGCACCCGGCATGACCCGCAAACACCTCGGCTTCCTCAACTTCGGCCACTGGATCCACCGGCCCGGCACCGAACCGGACGCGCGGCAGGCCCTGGACGACGTCGTCGCGATGGCCGTGGCCGCCGAGGACGCCGGACTCGACGGCGCCTGGCTCCGCGTCCACCACTTCCAGCGGATGTTCTCCTCGCCGTTCCCGATCCTCGCCGCGATGGCCGCCCGCACCGAGCGGATCAGCCTCGGCACGGGCGTGATCGACCTGCGGTATGAGAACCCCCTGCACATGGCCGAGGCCGCGGCCACCACGGACCTCATCTCCGGCGGCCGGCTCGAGCTCGGCGTCTCCCGCGGCTCACCCGAGGCCGCCCTCGACGGCCAGGCGCAGTTCGGCTACGCCCTCGCCGAGGGGCAGACCTGGGCCGACGTGACCCGCGAGCGCGGACGCCGGTTCCTCTCGGCCGTGCGCGGCGAGGGCATCGCGACGCCGGACCTCACCTCCGGCTGGGCGCACAGCTCGCAGCCGCTGCGGATCGAGCCGCACTCCCCCGGGCTCGCGGACCGGATCTGGTGGGGGTCGGGCTCCGTGGGCTCGGTGGCCGGCGCCGCCGCGGACGGCTACAACATGCTCTCCTCCACGCTCCTGCTCCAGGACGACGGCCGCCCCTTCCACGTCCAGCAGGCCGACCAGATCGCCCGCTACCGGGAGGCCTTCGCCGCGGCCGACCACACGGGCCCGGGCCGCACGGCGGTCACGCGCTCCGCGTTCGTCATCCAGGACCGGGAGGACGAGCTGTACTTCGGCCGGGAGCGGGCCTCGCGCGACTCCTCCGGCATGCTCGAGGGCGGCGCCGCCCGCTCCGGCCCGACCTACGCCGGGTCCGCCGAGGAGGTCGCGGAGAAGCTCGCCGCCGACGACGCCGTCGCCGCCGCCGACTGGGTCCTGTTCGCCAACCCCAATCAGCTCGGGGTCGAGTACAACGCGAAGATCTTCGCCGGCTGGGCGGAGGTCTGGCGCCTACTCGGCTGGGATGCATGACCGAGGCCGCGCCGCCCGTCCCCGCCGCCGACGACGCCGCCCGAGCCCGTCGCGCGCGCTGGGCCGTCACCGCCGCCTTCGCCACGAACGGCGCCCTGCTCGGCGCGCTCATCCCGCACTACCCGGAGGCCAAGGCCGTATTCCGCCTGGACCCGGCCGCCTTCGGCCTGCTCGTCATCGCGCTCGCCGTGGGCGGCACGCTCGCCGGGCCCCTGCCCGCGCCGATCCTGCGCCGGTTCGGCGCCCGACGCGTCATGCTCGCCGGCAGCGTGGCCATCGCCCTGCTCACGACGGCGGCCGGTCTCGTCCTCGACATCGCCGGGGCGGGCGCGGGGGCCGGGCACGGTGCGGGCACGGCCGCGGCCTGGCCGCTGTGGGTCTTCGCGGGCCTCGTCCTGGCCTCGGGCGTGCTCGACGCCGTCGTGGACACCGCCCAGAACGCGCAGGGCCTGCAGGTGCAGACCCGGCTGGCCCGGCCCGTGCTCACGACCATGCACGCCGGCTGGAGCCTCGGAGCGGCCGCCGGTGCCGGGCTCGGTGCGGCGGTCATCACCGTGGGCGGCCCCGCGGCCCTGCACCTGGGGCTCAACGGCGCGGTGTGCGTCGCGGTGCTGCTGGGGGTCCGGCGTCTGTTCCCGGCGGAGGCGCCCACGGACTCGGCCTCGGCCCGCGACGCCTCGGATCAGTCACCCGCGCCGTCGGAGACGTCCGCACCGCCCGCCCCGGCCACCCAAGCCCTGTCCCGCCGCGCCGCCGTGGCCGCGCTCGTCCCCGCCGTGGTGATCGGGATGGCCGGCTTCGGCGTGGAGGAGTTCGGCAACGCGTGGGCCACCCTGTTCCTGATCACGGAGCGCGGCCTGGACCCGGCCGCGGCGGTGCTCGGCGCGTCGACGCTGCTGGGCGCGCAGTTCGTCGGACGCCTCGCGGGCGACCGCACCCTCGCCGCCCTGGGCCGCCGCGGGGCGCTGACGGCGGGGCTGGGCGCCGTCGTCGTGGGGCTGGGGCTGGCTCTGGCGCCGCTGCCGGGGCCGGTGGCCGTGCCCGCCGCGTTCGCGGGGCTGGCGCTGGCGGGGCTGGGCTGCGCCGTGGTGGTGCCCGTGGCCTATGCGCTCGGCGACGAGGCGCCCGGGCTCCGGCCGCAGACCGGGCTGGCGGTGACGAGCTGGTGCATGCGGCTGGCCGGGGTCGGGCTCAGCCCGGCGGTCGGGGCGCTGGCCGGCGCCGTCGGTCTGGCACCGGCGCTGACGGTGTTCCTGGGCCTGGCCGCCGTCGGGGCGGTGCTGGCCGCGCGGCTGCCCGCCGCCCCGCAGAGTGGTCACGACACGCCGTCTCGCGCGGGTGCACGCGGCGTGTCGTGACCACTCTGTGCCGGGGTCCGGGGTACAGGGCCCGGGGTCCGGGGCAGGCAGAAACCGCTCAGTCGTCGTCGACCTCGCCGGCGAGGGCCTGGGCCGCCAGGTGCTCCTCGGTCGCGGCCGCCCGGTTCACGCGCCCGGCGCGTCGTCGACGAACACGTACGTGTCCACCAGCGTCCGCGCCGCGTTGCCGCCGATGAGCCCGTCCACGATCCGTTCCAGCGGGGCCATCGCCTCGTCCACCTCGATCTGCACGGGGTACTGGGCCACGAGCAGGGCGAGCAGGTCGGCCACGGCCTGCAGCGCGTCCTCCTCCCCCAGCTCCGGGTCCCAGCCCACGAGCACGTCGGCCGGCGCGTCCTGGCGCTCCGGGGTGTAGGACACCGCGAACGCGCGGATGCGCCCGCCCTCGGCCTTCGGCGCGTCGCGGAGCACGACGGCGCCCGCGGCCCCGGTGGCCGGGCCCAGCAGCAGCTGCTGGGCGGCCCCGACGCTCAGGGTCGACGGGTCCCAGGCGTGCACGGCGTCGTAGAACGCGGTGACCGCCTGGGTCAGCTCGACGGAGCCGGTCGAGGCCTCCTCGAGGACCACGCCGTCCGGGTGCTCCTCCCCGCGCACGTCCGGCAGGCCGATGGCGCCCGGGGCGATCGCGACGCGGCGGGAGCGCTGCACGGGGGTGAAGCCCTCGGCCACGAGGAACGCCTCGGTGCCGGCGGCCAGCGCGGCGGTCTGGGAGCGCACGGCGTCCGTGTCCACGGGCGGGCGGCCCGTCGCACCGTCGGCCTCGGTCTGCGGGTCGGCGCCGGTCACGCCGGGCACCAGGGCGTCCTTGGCGAACCGGGCCTTCAGGGCCGTCGTCGGGATGGCGCCGGCGGCGTGCGCCTCCGCGGCGAGCCCCCGCAGGGCCGCCACGAGCGCCCGGCCGATGCCCCGGCGCCGCTCGGCAGCCGCGGTCTCGACGTACAGCCACAACCGCCGCGGGTGCACGGACGAGGCGTAGACGACGCCTGCCGCCACCGGCACGCCGGCGTCCTCGGCCACGAGCGCGCGGCGCCAGGGCCGTTCCGCGTCCTCGGCGAGCATCGCCCGGTCCTGGTGCTGCTGCGCGTTGGCCGGGTCACCCCACACCTCGAGCAGGGCCAGGTCGTCCCCGGGCCGCCAGGGACGCAGCACGATCTCCCCGCCGGCGACCGCGGCGGAGTCGAACAGCGCGCCGCCGTCGTCGTGCCCCGCGGCCCCGGCCGCTCCCGTCACGTCCCCGCTCACTTGACCAGGCGCTCCAGCAGGTAGGACTTCACCTGGGACAGGGCCACGCGCTCCTGGGCCATGGTGTCCCGCTCGCGGATGGTCACGGCCTGGTCCTCGAGGGTGTCGAAGTCCACGGTGATGCAGAACGGGGTGCCGATCTCGTCCTGGCGGCGGTAGCGACGGCCGATCGCGCCGGAGTCGTCCGTCTCGATGTTCCAAAGGGTGCGCAGCTCCGCCGCGAGGGACTGGGTGGCCGGCTGCAGCTCGGGCTTCTTCGACAGCGGGAGCACGGCGGCCTTGACCGGGGCCAGGCGCGGGTCCAGCTTGAGCACGGTGCGCACGTCCACGCCGCCCTTGGCGTTCGGGGCCTCGTCCTCGGCGTAGGCGTCCACGAGGAACGCCATCATGGCGCGGGTCAGGCCGAAGGACGGCTCGATCACGTACGGGGTGTAGTGCTCGTTGTTGGCCTGGTCGAAGTACTGCATCTTGGTGCCCGAGTGCTCGGTGTGCCGGCCGAGGTCGTAGTCGGTGCGGTTCGCGATGCCCATCAGCTCGCCCCAGCCGTCGCCGCCGGTGAAGCCGAAGTCGTACTCGAGGTCGATCGTGGCGTCCGAGTAGTGGGCCCGCTCGTCCGCGGGGACGTTGAACTTCCGCAGGTGCGCGGGGTCGATGCCCAGGTCGATGAACCAGTCCCAGCAGTCCTCGACCCAGCGGTCGAAGTGCTGGCCCGCCTCGGCCGGCGGCACGAAGTACTCGATCTCCATCTGCTCGAACTCGCGGGTGCGGAAGATGAAGTTGCCCGGGGTGATCTCGTTGCGGAACGCCTTGCCGATCTGGCCGATGCCGAACGGCGGCTTCTTCCGGGCCGCGCCCAGCACGTTGAGGAAGTTCACGAAGATGCCCTGCGCCGTCTCCGGGCGCATGTAGTGCAGGCCCTCCTCGTTGTCCACGGGGCCGAGGTAGGTCTTGACCAGGCCCGAGAACAGCTGCGGCTCGGTCCAGGCGCCCTGGGTGCCGCAGTCCGGGCACACGATCTCGGCCATGCCCTCGGCCGGCCGGCCCTTCTTGGCCTCGAACCCCTCGAGCAGGTGGTCCTGGCGGTGGCGCCTGTGGCACTGGGTGCACTCCACGAGCGGGTCGGTGAAGGTCTCGACGTGGCCGGAGGCCTCCCACACCGCGCGCGGCAGGATGATGGAGGAGTCCAGGCCCACCATGTCCTCACGGGAGCGCACGAAGGTCTTCCACCACTCGGCCTTGATGTTCTCCTTCAGCTCCACGCCCAGGGGCCCGTAGTCCCACGCGGAGCGCGAACCGCCGTAGATCTCACCGGCCTGGAACACGAAGCCTCGGCGCTTGGCGAGGTTGATGACGTTGTCCAGCGGGGACTTGGCAGCCATGGGGGCATCACTTCCGTACTCATCGGCGGGGCGGGAGGGGATCACGACGACGACGGCACCCGGCCGCCTCCGACGCGGCGGGCCCGTTCCGGCGCGGCGCGCCGGTCGATCCCGTCCAGCCTACCGGCCATGATGGACACCGTGACCGAGACGAACGCACCCGACGCCCAGCCCCTGCCCATCCGTGACGAGTCCATCCGCCTCGGCCAGGCGCTCAAGCTCGCCTCCCTCGTGGACGACGGGGCCATGGCCCGCGACGTCGTCACCGACGGGCTCGTCACCGTCAACGGCGCGGTGGAGACGCGCCGCGGCGCCCAGCTGCACGACGGGGACGTCGTCGAGTTCGCCGGCGAGGCGTTCGTCGTCCAGGCCGAGCAGGCCTGAGCCGGCGCCCCGGCAGGCCGCCGCGGCGCCGTCGTCGAGCGGGCCCGGTGCGTCAGCCGCGGGGCGGCACCATGTGTGCGAGGTACTCCTTCACGTGGCCCAGCTCCTGCTCGTTGATCGCGTGGCCGAGCCCGGCGTAGACGATCTTCATGAGGTCCACGTGGGCGTTCAGCCAGGCATGGGTCTCCTCGACCCGGGGCTCGGAGATGATCGGGTCCTCCTGGCCGCGGCCCCAGAAGACCTTCGGTCGGACGCGGGCGACGTCGTCGTCGCGGGTGAACAGCTCGCGCAGCTGCGGCTCGGTGAGCTCCGGGTCCACCACGAAGCCGGACAGCGCCACGGTGCACGCGTAGGCCTCCGGGTCCAGGCGCAGCAGCGACGTGGCCATGGCCATGCCCTGTGAGAAGCCGAGCAGGGAGACGGTGCGGAAGTCCCCGCGCACGGCCTGCACCCAGGCGTGCAGGGCCTCGACGGCCTCGCGGACCGGCTCGGCGGTGGAGCCCAGCTCGCCCGTGACCGGGTCCTGGGAGAGCGGGAACCAGGCGTGGGAGGCCGGCTGCAGGGGCAGGGGCGCGCGGACGGCGGCCACCGTGACGTGCTCGGGCAGGTGCGGGACGAGGCCGAACAGGTCGTCCTCGTTCGCGCCGTAGCCGTGCAGGACGATCAGCAGGTCCTCGGTGCGCTCGCCCTCGGGGCGGGACCAGCGGACGACGGGCTCGACGGCGGAGGTGGGGTTCGCGTTCACGCCCGCCAGCCTAGCGAGCGGCGCGGTCGGCCCCTCCCGGAGGTTGACCCCTCCCGCGCGACGCGGGCAGAATCCTACCCGTGGGTAACCCATCCTCCTCCCAGCCTCCGCACGCCTCCGACGCGACCCCGGTCGACGACCCCGCCGCCCATCCCTGGCGCCGGTACGTGGCCATCGGGGACTCGTTCTCCGAGGGCATCGGCGACCCGGACCCGGACCGTCCCGGCTACCACCGCGGCTGGGCCGACCGCCTGGCGGAGGAGCTCGCCCGCCTGACGCCGCCCGGCGAGGACCTGGCCTACGCCAACCTGGCGGTCCGCGGGAAGCTGCTGGACCAGATCGCCGAGGACCAGGTGGAGCCGGCGCTCGCCCTGCGGCCGGACCTCATCAGCGTCTGCGCGGGCGGCAACGACATCCTGCGCGGCGCGGACCCGGACGAGATCGCGGTCCGGCTGGACGCCGTCGTCGAGCGCCTGGCCTCCGACGGCGCCACCGTGCTGCTGTTCAACGCGACCGACGTGAAGGGCACGCCCGTCATCGGCCGCATCCGCGGCACCGTGGCGATCTACAACGAGAACGTGCGCACCATCGCCCTGCGACACGACGCGCTGGTGCCGGACATGTGGTCGCTCAAGGACCTTGCCCGGCGCGAGATGTGGGCCGAGGACCGCCTGCACTTCTCTGCGCTCGGGCACCACACGATCGCCGCGATGGTGCTGGGCACCCTCGGCGTGGAGCACGGCCTCGAGCACCTGCGCCTGTCCCCGCCGGCGCCGCGCACGTGGCGCGAGGCCCGCGCGTCGGACGCGGCGTGGGTGCGCACGCACCTGGCGCCGTGGGTGGTCCGCCGCCTCCGCGGCGTCTCCTCCGGCGACGGCGTCACGGCCAAGCGCCCCGTCCCCGAGCCGCTCTTCGGCGCGCCGATGCCGCAGGGCTCGGACCACACCGAGCCGCTGGACGTCGTCGAGTCCTGAGCCCGGCCGGCGGGAGCCGGGGGCCGTTTCCCGAACGACAGTGCCGCGACACGCCGCCGTTTCCCGAACGAAAGTTCAGAGGGCGAGGGTGCGCTTCAGCGTGTCGGCCACCTGGCCGTACTCGGTGAGGAACCCGTCGTGGCCGATGGGCGAGGCGATCGTGTGCACCGGCGGCCGCGCGGGCAGCGCCGCCGCGAGCGCCTCGGACTCGGCCGGCAGGTAGAGCCGGTCCGAGTCGACGGCGGCCACGAACGCCCGCCCCCGATAGCCCGCGAGCGCCGCCGCCCCACCACCGCGTCCGCGCCCGACGTCGTGGCCCATGAGGGCCTCGGTGATCACCAGGTAGGAGTTCGCGTCGAACCGGCCGGAGAGTTTGGCCGCCTGGTGGTCCAGGTAGGACTCCACGGCGTAGCGCCCACGCCCGCCGGGCACCCCGACGACGGCGCCGAACGGGTCCTCGACGCCCTGCGGTTCCCGGCCGAACCGCTGGCCGAGCTCGCCGGCCGTGCGGTAGGTGGTGTGGGCGATGCGGCGGGCGATCCCCAGGCCGGTCACGGGGCCGGGGCCGGGGTAGTAGTCGCCGCCCCGGAAGTCCGGGTCGAGGCGGATGGCCGCGGTCTGCGCCTGCCCCCACGCGATCTGGTCGGCGGAGGAGGCCGCGGTGGCGGCCAGCACGCCCACCCCGGCGACGCGCTCGGGGTGGGTCGCGGCCCATTCGAGGGCGCGGGCCCCGCCCATCGAGCCGCCGATCACGGCGCGCCACGCGCCGATCCCGAGGTGGTCGGCCAGACGCCGCTCGGCCTCGACCGCGTCCCGCAGCGTGAGGAACGGGAACCGGGAGCCCCAGGGCCGCCCGTCAGGGGCCGGCGTCGAGGGCCCGGTGGAGCCGTGGCAGCCGCCGATCATGGCGGGGGCGACCACGAACCACCGGTCCGTGTCCACGGCGCGGCCCGGGCCGACGAGGGCGTCCCACCAGCCCGGCGTCGGGTCCTCCTCGTGCGCGGCCACGTGCGCGTCGCCGGTGAGGGCGTGCAGCACGAGCACGGCGTTGGCGCCGTCGGCGGCGAGGGTGCCCCAGGTCTCGTAGGTCAGCTCGACGTCGGGCAGCAGCCCGCCGGTCTCGGTGCGCAGCTCGCCGACCCGCAGGCGGTGGCGGCCGCCGCGGGGCAGCGCGGTGCGCGACGGACGCGTGGCGACGGCGGTCATGCCCGCTCCCCCGCGTCGTCGTCGCCGCGGCGGGCGGCGGCCGCGAAGCCGCGCTCGAGGTCGGCGAGGATGTCCTCGACGTCCTCCACGCCGAGCGAGAGCCGCACCAGGCCGGGGGTGACGCCGGCGGCGCGCTGCTCGTCGTCGGCGAGCTGGGAGTGGGTGGTCGAGGCCGGGTGCACCACGAGCGAGCGGACGTCGCCGATGTTGGCCACGTGGTGGTGCAGGGTGAGCCCGTCCACGAACGCGGCCCCGGCCTCGCGGCCGCCCGCGATCTCGAAGGAGACGAACGCGCCCGCGCCCTTCGGCAGGTAGCGCTGGGCCCGCTCGTGCCACGGGCTGGACTCCAGGCCGGCGTAGACCACGCGCTCGACGTCGTCGCGGCCCTCGAGCCAGCGCGCGACGGCGGCCGCGTTGGCCACCTGCCGCTCCATGCGCAGGGACAGGGTCTCCAGGCCGAGGTTCACCAGGAACGCGTTGAACGGGGAGATGGCCGAGCCGTAGTCGCGCAGCAGCTGCACGCGCGCCTTGAGGATGAAGGCCAGGTTGGCGCCGAGCGGCGAGCCCACCCCGAGGTCCCGCGCGTAGACGAGGCCGTGGTACGACTCGTCCGGCTCGTTGAAGCCGGGGAAGCGCTCGGCGTGCTGCGCGTAGTCGAACGTGCCGGCGTCGACGATCACGCCCGCGATGGCCGCGGCGTGCCCGCCGAGGTACTTCGTGGCGGAGTGGGTGACGACGTCGGCGCCGTGCTCGATCGGTCGCAGCAGGTACGGGGTGGCCAGCGTGTTGTCCACGATCAGCGGCACGCCGGCCTCGTGGGCGGCGTCGGCGACGGCGCGCACGTCCAGGACGTCGCCGCGCGGGTTGCCGAGGGTCTCGCCGAAGAACGCCTTGGTGTTCGGCCGGACGGCGGCGCGCCAGGACTCGAGGTCGTCCGGGTCGGTCACGAACGTCGTCTCGACGCCGACCTTGGCGAGGGTGTGCTTGAACAGGTTCTGCGTGCCGCCGTAGAGGCTGGCCGAGGCGACCACGTGGTCGCCGGCGCCGGCGAGGTTGAGGATCGCGAACGTCGTCGCCGCCTGACCGGAGGCCAGCAGCAGCGCGCCCACACCGCCCTCGAGCGCGGCGATCTTCTCCTCCACCGGGCCCTGCGTCGGGTTGCCGATGCGGGTGTAGAGCGGGTCGAGGTCCTTGAGCGCGAACCGGTCCGCGGCCACCTGGGCGGACGGGAAGTCGTACGAGGTGGTCTGGAAGATCGGCAGGGCGGTCGCACCGAAGGCGTGCTGGCCGACGGCGACGCCCGCGTGGACCTGCGCGGTGGAGAAGCCCCAGGCGTCGGGGGTCGGGGTGGGCTGGTCGGTCATGGCGGACCCTCCTGAAGGGATCAGGGGCCGGACCCGTCCGCCCCGCCCGCCGGCCGACGTGCCGATCAGGGAACCGGCGTCGTCGAGGTGCCGGAGATGACCCGGCGCCGTCGAGAGGGGCCGTGGGATCGGCCCGCGCTTGCCGGCACCCGTTGTGGGGCCGGCCTGGTCGTCACCCGGGGCACCCCACCGCGGAAGGAGGGTTGCCGGTCAGCATGCCGGGGCCTGTTGCTGACTCTCGTGACCGTGTCTCCGAGTGTAGCCCGCCGCCCCGCCACGATTTCGTCACGCGTGTCACACGCGGATACGCTCTCCGCACGGGGGCACCCGACCCGTCAAGGGCTCGACGCCCCCCGACTCGCACCAGGTCAACCCCCGGGGCAGCCCGGGAACGGAGAGGAACAGCGCAGTGCACACCTGTCGCATGGACCACGTGTCCTACGCCGCCGGCCCCGAGGGCCTGGACGCCACGGTCGCCCGCATCGCCGAGACGCTGGGCATCGAGCGGATCAAGGGCGGTGTCCACCCACGTTTCGGCACCCAGAACGCGCTCTTCCCCATGACGGGGGGGCAGTATCTGGAGGTCGTCGAGGCCCTGGACCACCCGGCCTCCCTCAGCGCGCCGTTCGGCCAGCTCGTGCGCGCCCGCACCGAGCAGGGCGGCGGCTGGATGAGCTGGGCCGTGGCCACCCCGGACATCGGCCGGTTCGAGCGCCGCCTCGGCCGCGAGGCCGTCCCCGGCAACCGTCGCTTCCCGGACGGCCGCGAGCTGTCCTGGCGCCAGATCGGCATCAAGGGCACCCTCGCGGACCCGCAGCTGCCGTTCATCCTGCGCTGGGCCGACGGCCAGGAGGACATGCACCCCTCGCAGGCGGCCGAGCCGCAGGCCACCATCGAGCACCTGAACATCGCCGGCTCCCCCGAGCGCCTCGCCGAGTGGCTCGGCGACGACGAGGACGGCCAGGTCCAGGACGTGGACATCGAGTACGTCGCGCCCTCCGGCACCCCGGGCATCGTCTCGGTCCCCTTCCGCACCCCGAAGGGTGAGATCACGCTCTGAGCGCGGGGGCGGGGCCGCTCAGCCGAGCAGCCCCGCCCGCGCCAGCAGCGGGTAGCCGACGAACCCGACGGCGTCCAGCAGCGCGTGCGCGATGACCAGCGGCATCACCCGGCGCACCCGCAGGAACACGAGCGCGAACACCACGCCCATCAGGGCGTTGCCCACGCCCGGCCCGATCCCCTGGTACAGGTGGTACGCCCCGCGCAGCAGCGCGAGGCCGAGCACCACGACGGCCGCGCGGGTCGGCAGGTACAGCCCCTCGGCGCTCACCCACGACGACGGCACGGCCGGCGCCGGATCGCGCGCCAGGCCCGCGGCGCGGAGCCGCTGCAGATACCCGAGCCGGTCGACGAGCCAGGCGCCCACGATGACCTCCTCCAGCAGTCCATGCCGCAGCGCGGAGAGCAGCAGGACCGGCACCTGGTACCAGCTCTCCCCGAGCGCCGAGCCGACGATCGCCGTCGTGATCCCCAGGGCCCGGCCGGCGGCGTAGACGCCGAGCGTGCCCAGCCCGATGGCCGCGAACAGGCCCAGGCCCCAGGCCAGGTCGCGGCCGGGGCGGCGCAGGTCGAGGCCGAGCACCCGGAACGGGTTCCGGCCGCGCAGGTGCATCAGGTGCAGCACGAGGGCCACCGGCACCAGCGCGAACCCGATGCCGAGCAGCTGGTAGGTCAGGTCGAAGGCCCAGCGGTCGGCCAGGGCCGGGTTGAGGACGGTGGTCTGCTCCCCCAGCGGGGCCTGGGTGGCCTTGTCGATGAGCTGGACGATCGCGTAGACCGCCGACTTCCCCAGGGAGAGGCCGAGGACGATCGCGATCTCCCACCGCACCGTGCGCGCCGAGGGGGCGGGCAGCGCAGGGGCGGGTCGGACGGCCGGGCCGGCCGGGGTGCGGGACGTGCGCGGGGTGGCGGACATGCCCCCCAGTATCCGCCCGCCCCCTCCCCCCGCGCGCGCTTTCGAACGTGAGGAAGGGCCCATCTCCCGTTCGAAAGTCCCCATTCCCCCGATGTCACGTTCGAAAGTCCGGGAGGGCGGAGGGAGGGTTAGCGTGGTCGTGTGGTCTCCCCGCCTGCCCCCAGCGAGCTCGAGCTGGTCCACCGCGCCCTGCAGCACCTCCGCCCCGGTCTCGACCCCGCCCTCGCCCGCCGGCTCCGCACAGCCGACTGGGCCGCGGCGTCCGTGGAGGAGGGCGGGCAGTTCCACCGCGTGCTCGTGCTCGAGGACGTCGGCGTCCTCCGGATGACGCGGGCCCACGAGGTCGGCGCCGCCCCCGCCGCGCGGTGGGCGCCCGAGCGGGACCCCGCGGCGCACCTGCCCCGGCGCCTGGCCCTCCTCGACGGGCTCGCCGCGGCCCTGGCCGAGCGCCGCGTGCCGTGGACCGTGCCGGTCGCCCTCTCGGACCCCGTCCCCGCGGGCCCGAGCGCCGCGGTGCTGCAGCGCTACCTCCCGGGCGGACCGCACCCGCCGCACGAGGGTGATCCGGCCGTGCTGCGCGGCGTCCTCGACGACCTCGCCGCCGTGGACGTCACCGACCCGCGGATCGCCCCGCACCTCGGCCGCCCGTTCGCGTTCCGCGGCCCGTGGACGCCGGAGCGCGCCCGGCACGTCGCGGCGCTGCCGGGGGCGGTCGCCGCGCGCCTGGGCGCGTGGAAGGGGCACGACGTCGACGCGCGGCTGGGCGCCGAGGCGTGGCCAGACGCGGTGGCCGCCCTCGCGGACGCGGTGACGGCGTGGACCGCCGCGCCGCCCGTGCCGCCGTCGCTCGTGCACGGCGACCTGGCCGGGCACAACATGCGCTGGCGTGCCGTGCCCGAGGACGAGGACCCGCGCGCCCCGCTGCGCTGGGCGCTGGCCGGGGTGCTGGACTGGGACTTCGCCTGCGCGTGGGACCCGGCCCTCAACGTCGCCTACCTGGCGCTGTGGCACGGCGAGGAGAAGGTGCCCGACCTGGCCCGGGACGCGGCCGAGGCGCGCCGGGCCCGCGTGTGGCTCGGGGCGATGGCCCTGGAGACGCTCGACGACGCGGCGGCCCGGGACGCGATCGTCGGCGGGCTGGCCGCGGGGTCCTGGCGGCGCCTGCTGCGCAAGACCCTGCCCCGCGTGGCGCGGGCCCTCACCGCCCTGGACGGCTGAGGGCCCGCGCGGTCGTCAGGACACGCCCAGGCGCTCCAGGACGATCTCGCGGACGCGGCCGGCGTCGGCCTGCCCGCGGGTGGCCTTCATGACCGGGCCGATCAGGGCGCCGACGGCGGCCATCTTGCCGCCCTTGATCTTCTCGGCCACGTCCGGGTTGGCGGCGATCGCGGCGTCGACGGCCTCGGTGAGTGCGCCGTCGTCGGACACCACGGCCAGGCCCTTCGCCGAGACGACATCCTTCGGGGCGCCCTCGCCGTCGGCCACCAGGCCGAGCACCTGCTTGGCGATCTTGTCGTTGATCGTCTTCGCGGCGATCAGCTCCTCGACCTCCACCACGTGCGCCGGGGTGATCCCCAGCTCGGCGACGGCGACCTCACGGGCGTTCGCCAGGCGGGCGATCTCGCCCATCCACCACTTGCGGGCGGCCGCCGCGGAGGCGCCGGCCTCCACGGTCGCGACGATCTCGTCCAGGACGCCGGCGTTGACGACGTCGCGGAACTCCTCGTCCGAGAAGCCCCACTCGGCCTTGAGCCGCTTGTTCCGCACGGCCGGAAGCTCGGGCATGGCCGCGCGCACGCGCTCGACCCACGCGGCGTCCACGTGCACAGGCACGAGGTCCGGCTCGGGGAAGTACCGGTAGTCGTCCGCGTCCGACTTCGGGCGGCCCGAGGTGGTGCTGCGGGTGTCCTCGTGCCAGTGGCGGGTCTCCTGCGTCACGGTGCCGCCCGCGGCGAGCACCGCGGCCTGCCGCTGGATCTCGTGGGTGACCGCGTGCTGCACGGCGCGCGTGGAGTTCACGTTCTTCGTCTCGGTGCGGGTGCCGAACTCGGTGGCGCCCTTGGGCATCAGCGAGACGTTCGCGTCGCAGCGGACGTTGCCGCGCTCCATCCGCGCGTCGGAGATGTCGATGGCCTGCACGATATCCCGGATCGCGGTGACGTAGGCGCGGGCCAGCTCGGGGGCCCGCGCGCCGGCGCCGACGATCGGCTTGGTGACGATCTCGATGAGCGGCACGCCCGCACGGTTGTAGTCGACGAGGGACGCGGAGGCGCCCTGGATCCGCCCGGAGCCGCCCACGTGGGTGAGCTTGCCGGCGTCGTCCTCGAGGTGCGCGCGCTCGATCTCCACGCGGAAGACCTCACCGTCCTCCAGCTCGACGTCCAGGTGGCCGTCGAAGACGATCGGCTCGTCGTACTGGGACGTCTGGAAGTTCTTCGGCGTGTCCGGGTAGAAGTAGTTCTTCCGCGCGAACCGGCAGGTCTCGGCGACCTGCGCGTCCAGGGCCACGCCCAGGCGGATCGCGTACTCCACGACCTCACGGTTGAGCACCGGCAGGGTGCCGGGCAGGCCGAGGTCGAGCGGGGTCACGTTGGTGTTCGGCTCGTCGCCGAACGCGTTGGGCGCCGAGGAGAAGATCTTCGTGGCCGTGTTCAGCTCCACGTGCACCTCGAAGCCCAGCACCGGGTCGAAGCGCTCCATCGCCTCCGCGAAGTCCATGGTCTGCTCTGCGTGGCTCATGCCCGGCCTCCTGCCGTGGTCGCGGTGGTGGCGCGCTGTGCGCCCTTCTCCAGCTCGGGGGCCTCGGCCCACACCGGCCCGCCCCGGCGCTGGGCCACGAGGCGTTCGAGCGCGGCGCCCGCCTCGTACAGGCGGGCGTCCTGGCGCGCCGGCGCCATCAGCTGCAGGCCGTAGGGCAGCCCGTCGACGACGCCGCCCGGCACGGACATGCCCGGGATGCCGGCGAGGTTGGCCGGGATGGTGGCCAGGTCGTTGACGTACATGGTCATCGGGTCGTCCGTCTTGGCGCCCAGCTCGAACGCCGGGGTCGGCGCGGTGGGCGTGAGGATGACGTCCACCTGCTCGAAGGCGCGGGCGAAGTCCTCCTGCACGAGCGTGCGGACCTTCTGCGCGGAGCCGTAGTAGGCGTCGTAGTAGCCGGCGGACAGCGCGTAGGTGCCCAGGATGATGCGGCGCTTGACCTCGGCGCCGAAGCCGGCGGCGCGAGTGGCGCCCATGACCTGCTCGATCGTGCCGCCGCCGTCGGGCACCACGCGGTGGCCGTAGCGGACGCCGTCGAAGCGGGCCAGGTTGGAGGAGGCCTCCGAGGGCATGATCAGGTAGTACGCGCCGAGGGCGGCGTCGAAGCTCGGGCAGGAGACCTCCACGATCTCCGCGCCGGCCTCCCGCAGGGCGGCGACGTGCTCGTCGAAGCCGGCCCGGATGCCGGGGTGGAACGCGTCCGCCGGCAGGTCCGTCACGACGCCGACGCGCAGCCCCGCCAGGTCGCGGCCGCGGGCCGCGGCGGTCAGGTCCGCCGGCGCGTCGGCCAGGGACGTGGAGTCCTGCGGGTCGTGGCCGCCGATGACCTGCTGCAGCGCCGCGGCGTCGGCCACGGTGCGGGCGGCGGGGCCGATCTGGTCCAGCGAGGAGGCCATCGCGATCAGGCCGTACCGGGACACGGCGCCGTAGGTGGGCTTCACGCCGACCGTGCCGGTGAACGCGGCGGGCTCGCGCACGGAGCCGCCGGTGTCCGAGCCGAGGGCGAAGGGGGCCAGGAAGGCGGCCACGGCGGCCGCCGACCCGCCGCCCGAGCCGCCGGGCACGCGGTCCCCGTCCCACGGGTTGCGGGTGACGCCGAACGCGGAGTGCTCGGTGGAACCGCCCATCGCGAACTCGTCGAGGTTGGTCTTGCCGAGGATCGGCAGGCGGGCCTCGCGGAGGCGCGCCACCACCGTGGCGTCGTACGGGCTGAGCCAGCCCTCGAGCATGCGGGAGGCGGCCGTGGTCGGCTGGCCGCGCGTGACGATGTTGTCCTTCACGGCCACGGGCACGCCGGCCAGCGGGTGCAGGGCATCGGCCTCGGGGCCGCCGGCGGCGCGGATCGCGTCCACCTCGGCGGCGACGGCGAGGGCCTCGTCCGTGTTCACGTGGAGGTAGGCGCGCACGCCGCGGTCGCCGTCGGCGTCGGCGCGCACGTCGCCGTCGTGGGCCGCGATGCGGTCCAGGTGGGCCTGGACGAGCTCCACGGAGGTGGTGGTGCCGGCGCGCAGGCGCTCGGCCATCTGCAGCGCGGTGAGCCGGACGAGCTCGTCGGCGCCGAGGGTCGCGTTCACGTCGAACGTCTCGGTCATGGGGGTGATCACTCTCCGTCCAGGATGGCGGGGACCTTGAACTGGCCGTCCTCGGAGTCCGGCGCCTGGTCGAGGGCCTCCTCCTGCGTGAGCATGCCGGCGGGCACGTCCTCGCGGAACACGTTCTGCAACGCGATGGGGTGGGACGTCGGCGTCACGTCGTCGCCCGCGGCGGCCTGGACCGCGGAGACGTGCTCCAGGATCTTCTCCAGGTCGCCGGACATCGTGTCCAGCTCCTCGTCGGTCATCCGGATGTGGGCCAGGCGAGCCAGATGCTCCACCTGATCCCGGGTGATCTCAGGCATGGATCTCCTCGTGTGACGGGTCGGGGCGGGGTGGACGACGCCGGCGCGGCGGCGGCCACATCGGAATCGAGTCTAGTGCCGGGGCCTGCCCGGCCGCCGCCACCGCTTCGAGGCGGGAGATCCACCCCACCGCGGCGCTCCGGGCCCGCATGACAGGGATTTCCCGCCCCGAATGGGGTCCCGGCGCCGATCTCCCGCCCGGGGTCAGTCCAGCGCGAGCCGGTAGACGAGGAACGGGCCGGTCTCGTCGGCCGGGTCGAGGTCCGGCACCACGTCCGCGAGGAGCCAGTCCCGCTCGGGGACGCGCACGAAGCCGGCGCGCTCGTACATGCGGTGGGCGTCAGTCATGGAGGGCATGGTGGTCAGCACGACGGCGTCCACGCCCTCCTCGGCGCGGGCCCGCGCCACGATCTCGGCCAGCAGGGCGCCGCCCACCCCGCGGCGGTGGAACCGCGGGTGCACGGCGAGCATGCGGAACTCGTACTCCCCGTCGCCGGAGGTCTCGGCCAGGGGCGAGCCGGGCGGGGTGAGCACCACGGACCCGGCCACCTCGCCGTCGACCTCGGCCACGAGCACCTCCGCGCGGCCGGCCCGGTCGGCCACGTCCCTGAGGGTCTTCACGTAGGCGTCGTCGGGGGCGATGTGGCCGCCGTCGACATAGGACGCCAGGGTGAGTTCGGCGACCGCCTCGTGGTCCTCGGGGCGCAGCGGGCGGACGAGGGCGCTCATGCGTCACCTCCGGCGCGCTGGCGCAGCGTGTCCTTCAGGCGGGCGCGGGTCGCGTCCGTGGCCACGACGTAGTCGCGCCGACGCAGCCAGGCGGTGGGCACGGCCTGGTGGGGGTGGCCGTCGCGCGCCTCGTGCAGCCCCTCGAGGAACGTCGCGGCCGCCGGCTCCTGCCAGATGTTCACCCAGTAGGCGCGCTCCCGCTCCTGCGCCGTCGGTTCCTTGACCAGCCGCCTCGTGAACGAGCAGCCCGGCCGCCAGAACACGACGACGCCGCCGCCCTCGACGTGCGCCTGCGCGCCGGCGAACGGCCGCGAGCGGACCCGCACCGCCCACCGGTACGTGACCGCGTAGCCGGCCAGGACGAGCCCGGCCACGATCATGCCGACCTGTTGCAGGCGCGTCCCCGCGATCATGAACGTCAGGCCGCCGGCCACGAACAGGACCGGGTAGAACCACGGGTCGCCGACGATCCGCCTCATGCCGTCTCCCCCGTCACGGCGACCAGGGCGGCCGCGTCCACGTCGCCGGCCACCATCCAGTCGGGATGGGCCGTGCCGTCCGCCGAGGCGGGCCGCGTCACCGCGACGCCGGCCTCCTCCGCCACCAGCGCGCCGGCGGCCCAGTCGTACTCCTGCGTGCCGAACTCGGCGTAGGCGTCCAGGGTGCCGTCCGCGACCATGCACAGGTCCAGCGCCGCCGAGCCGATCCGCCGCACGTCCCCGAACGCGGGCAGCAGGGCCGCGAGCGCGCGCACCTGCAGGGCCCGGCGAGCGGGGTCGTAGCCGAAGCCGGTGGCGAGCAGCCGCCCCGAGCGCCCCGGCACGGGGCCGGTGAGTCGCACGGGGGCGGCATCCCGGTCGGGCACGTCCACGCCCGCCGTCGTCGCGTCCGCGGTGCTGAAGGCGCCCCGGCCCGCGCTCGCGAACCAGGTGCGCCCCAGCGCGGGCGCCGCCACGACGCCGGCCAGCCAGCGTTCGGTGCCCTCGGCCACCCCCAGCAGATCGGCGGTCTCGGCGTCCACCGGGCCGGTGACGGCCACCGAGGTGCAGAACTGCGGCAGGCCGCGCACGAAGTTGGTGGTGCCGTCCAGCGGGTCGATGGACCAGCGGTACCCGGACGGCTCGGCCGGGTGGGTGGCGCCGTACTCCTCGCCGGTGATCTCGTCCGAGGGGCGGTAGCCGGCGATGACCTCCCGGACGGCCTGCTCGGCGCGGCGGTCGTAGTCGGTGACCCAGTCGGAGCCGGAGGACTTCGTCTCCGCGCCGATCTCCTCGATGCCCAGCGGGACGGCCGGATGGTGACCGGTCCAGCGCCGGGCCAGGACGTCCGCGCCGGCGCGCGCGGCGGCCTTGGCGACCACGAGCAGGCCCGGGACCGTGATGCGCGCGCTCATGCCGAGGCCTCCCCGTCTGCGGCGTCGTCGGTGGCGTCGTCCGTGTCCGCCGGGCGCACGGCGTCCGGGCCGCCGGCCAGCAGCGCCGTGAACCCGGCCTCGTCCAGCACGGGCACGCCGAGGGACTGCGCCTTGTCCAGTTTGGAGCCGGCGGCCTCGCCGGCCACGAGGAAGTCGGTCTTCTTGGACACGGACCCGGAGGCCTTGCCGCCGCGCACGAGGATCGCCTCCTTCGCGGAGTCGCGGGAGAAGCCCTCGAGCGAGCCGGTGACCACCACGGTCATGCCCTCGAGCGTGCGCGGGGTGGACTCGTCCTGCTCGTCCTCCATGACCACGCCCGCCGCGGCCCACCGGTCCACGATCTCCCGGTGCCAGTCCTCGGCGAACCACTCGATGAGCGCGTCCGCGATGATCGGGCCGACGCCGTCGATCTCGGCCAGCCGGTCCCGGTCGCCGGCCTCGGCCGCCGCGCGCAGCGCCGCCATCGAGCCGAACGCCGTGGCCAGCGAGCGGGCCGCCGTCGGGCCCACGTGCCGGATGGACAGCGCCACGAGGGTGCGCCACAGCGGCTGGGACTTGGCCTTCTCGAGCTCGTCGAACAGGCGCAGCGTGTTGGCCGTGGGCGCGGACGGCCTCTTCGCGGTGCCGGCGGTGAAGAAGTACGGCTTGAGCGTGAACACGCCCGAGGGCACCAGGCGGCCGTCCACCTTCGTGCGGCCCTCGCGCCACACGCGCACCGCGCCGAGGGAGCGCTGCAGGTCCGTCAACCCGTCCTCGCCCCGGGGGCCCGTGATCTCCTCCGGCGTGCCGGAGGCGAGGTCGAAGATCTGCGCCTCCGCCGTGATGGGGCCCGGGCCCTCGGGCCGCACGTGCCCCTCGTGCTCGGCCGGGTCCTCGCCGGGGCCCTGGACGAGCCAGCGGGCGGCCTCCTCGCCGAGCGCCTCCACGTCGAAGGCGCCGCGGCTGGCCAGGTGCTCGACGCGGCCGGCCAGCTGGGCCGGGCAGGAGCGGGCGTTGGGGCAGCGCAGGTCCACGTCCCCCTCCTTGGCGGGGGCCAGCGGCGTGCCGCATGACGGGCAGTGCGCGGGCATGACGAACTCGCGCAGCTCCCGGCCCGCCTCGATCGCCTTCTCGCGCAGCGGCAGCACGGGGCCCACGACCTCGGGGATCACGTCCCCGGCCTTGCGCACCACCACGGTGTCCCCGATCAGCACGCCCTTGGCCTTGACCACGTCCTGGTTGTGCAGGGTGGCCAGGGAGACGGTGGACCCGGCCACGGTGACCGGCTCCATCACCGCGAACGGGGTCACCCGCCCGGTGCGGCCCACCGAGACCGCGATGTCCCGCAGCAGCGTGTGCACCTCCTCCGGCGGGTACTTGTACGCCGCGGCCCAGCGGGGCACGCGGGAGGTGTGGCCGAGGTAGCGCTGGTCCGCGAACGCGTCCGCCTTCAGCACGATGCCGTCGATCTCGTGGATCAGCTCGTGCCGACGCCGGCCGTACTCCTCGATCACCGCGACGACGGCGGCCACCGCCTCCTCGTCCGCGCCCTCCACCCGGCGGGTGTAGGGGCTCACGGGCAGGCCCCAGCCCGCGAGCGCGTCGTACACCTCGTGCTGGGACTCCAGCCCGAACGCCTCGACCGAGCCGATGCCGTGCACGAACATGGCCAGCGGGCGTTGCGCGGTGACCGCGGGGTCCTTCTGACGCAGGGCGCCGGCGGCGGCGTTGCGTGGGTTCGCGAACGGCGTCTGGCCCTCCTCCGCACGGCGCGCGTTGAGCTCGGCGAAGGCGGCGGAGGACATGAACACCTCGCCGCGCACCTCGAACTCGGCGGGCCAGCCCTCGCCGGAGAGCTCGTGCGGGATGTCCCCGATGGTGCGCACGTTGGCGGTGACGTCCTCGCCCGTGACGCCGTCGCCGCGGGTGGCGGCCTGCACGAGCCGCCCGTCCCGGTAGCGCAGGGCGACGGCGAGCCCGTCGATCTTCACCTCCACGAGCCAGCGGGGCGCCACGCCCGGCCGCACCTGCGTCAGGGCCTGCGCCGCGCGGCGGAACCAGACCTCGAGCTCCTCGACGGAGAACAGGTCCTCGAGCGAGTACATGCGGGCCCCGTGCCGGACGGGGGCGAACGCCTCCGAGACCTCGCCGCCGACCTCCTGGGTGGGCGAGTCGTTGGACACGAGCTCGGGGTGCAGGGCCTCGAGGTCCTCGAGACGGCGGTACAGCGCGTCGTACTCGGCGTCCGAGATCTCCGGGGCGTCCCGCTGGTAGTAGGCGGTCCGGGCGGCGCGGACCCGCTCCACGAGGTCCTCGTACTCCTCCCGCAGGTCCGCGGCGGGGATGTCCTGCGGATCGGGCTGGGCGGCGGATTCCTTGGGGGTGCTCACCCGGCCCAGCGTAGTCGGCGTCCCGGACGGCGCACCCGGGTCAGGGGATGCGCACGAGCACCGCCGTGACGTTGTCCCGGCCGCCGCGCCACAGGGCGGCGCCGATGAGCTTCTCGAGGGCGTCCTCGAGGGTGTCGGCGTCGTCGATCAGCGCGCGGATCTCCTCGTCCAGCAGCTCGCCGGTCAGGCCGTCGCTGCACAGCAGGACGAGGTCCCCGGAGGCGAGGGGGATCTCGGCCACGTCCACCGTGAGCGCCTCGCGCGAGCCGAGCGCGCGGGTGATGACGTTGCGGCGCGGGTGGACGCGGGCCTCGGCGGGGGTGAGCTCCCCCGCGTCGACGAGCATCTGGACCGCCGAGTGGTCCACCGTGAGCTGCTGGAGCACCGGCGAGCCGACAGGCCGCAGGTACACCCGGGAGTCGCCGACGTTCGCCACGGCCCAGCGGCCGCGCTCCGTGTCCAGGCAGGCCAGGACGGTCAGAGTGGTGCCGGAGCGCCCCAGCCCGGCCTCGACGACGGCGGCGTCCGCCTCGTGGATCAGGTGGCCGAGCTCCTGGGGCGTGTGGGCCGTGCCCGGGGCGAGCACCTCGGGGGCGCGGCGGCGCAGGGCCTCGATCGCGGCGGCCGAGGCCACCTCGCCGGCCTCGTGCCCGCCCATGCCGTCGGCCACGGCGGCGAGCACCAGCGGCTCCCCGACGAGGGTCCACGCGTCCTCGTTCAGGTCGCGGACGGCGCCCACGTGGGTGGCGCCCGCGGCCTGGGGCCGCGGCGCGGACGGGGTCTCGGGGCGGGGGTCCACGGGGTCCTCGATCAGTCGGCGAGCAGGGTCTGGGCCGACCCGTCCAAGAGCAGGGAGGGGCGGACCTCTCCGAACCCGCGGACGATCCTGGGCGGCTGCGGGACGAGCACGAAGCGCTCGTCCCGGGACAGGGCCGCAGCGGTCATGGCGTCCACGAGCACGGTACCCGGATCGGCCAGGGACGTCAGCCGCGCGGCGAGGTTCACGGTGGGCCCGTAGATGTCCCCCATGCGGGAGAGCACCCGTCCCCATGTCAGGGCAACGCGCGCCGAGGGCAGCTCCTCGTCCGCGGCGATGGTCTCGGCCAGGGAGAGCGCGATCGCGGCGCCGGCCTCGGGGGTCTCGGCGTTGAACATGACCTCGTCGCCGATGGTCTTCACGAGCCAGCCGCCGCCGGCCGAGATGGTCTCCGCGGCGAGGGACTCGAAGCGCAGCACCATGCGGGCCAGCGTCCGGTCGTCCATGGTCCGGGAGAGCGTCGTGTAGGAGACCATGTCCGCGAAGCCGACGGCGCGGGCCAGCGGCAGCGGCGCATCCGACTCGGAGCCGTCGCGGCCCTGGGCGCTGGCCGCCAGCCCGGCCTCCACGCGCACGGTCAGGCGCTGGACGGCGCGGTTGAGCTGGCGCCGATAGACGATCCGCATGGCCTTCTCGAGCGGTCCGACCATGTCCGGGAGCATGTCGACGACGGCCCGCCGTGCCTCCGGGTCCGTCAGGCCCTCGGAGGCGATCTTGTCCTCCACGAGCGCCTCGATCTGCCACACCACCATGCGGTCCGTCATCTGCCCGATCGAGCGGGCCAGCGAGATGGCGGTGTCCTCGTTCAGCGTCCCCGAGCGTACGAGCGTGAGCACGGACTCGAACGCCTCGATGTCCGCCTCGGTGAAGGCCTTGTGCCCCTCCGGCGACGTCGGATAGCCCAGCGCACGCCAGATCTTCCGGGCGGAGGCCATCGAGACGCCGAGGCGCTGCGCCACCTCCCGCGAGGTGTAGGCGCGCGGGCCCACCACCAGGCCGGCGTCGAGCGTGCGCATCGCGCTCGTCCAGCCGGCGGGCTCGGCGGACCGCTCCTGGGCGCCGCGGGCGGTCTCGTCCTCGGCCGGCGGGACGATCGGCAGCGGTGCGGTGTCCGGTGTCTCCCGACGGCTCATCGGAGGTCTCCTGTCGGGACGGGGGCGGGCCAGGTCGCGGTGCGGGCCTGGCGGGTGAGGTGGGCCAGGGCCTCCTCGAAGCGCGCGGCCTCGGGGACGTCGCGCAGCCGCCAGTGGACCTGGCGGGCGGGCTTCTGGAAGAGGATGTGCAGGTCTCCGGCACCCGAGCCGCGGCGGCGCCGCTGCACGTCCGCGATGGACACGAGCGGCATGGCGGCACCGGAGCCGCCGATGCCGGCGCCCTGGAGGATGCGGCGGTCGGTGAGCACGGTGCGCCGGAAGACCCAGCGCCACAGCGGGCGGACGGTGCCGGGGAGCAGGACGAGCGCCGCGACCACCCACGCGGCCGCCTCGAGCACGGCGCGGTTCGCGGCGACGAGCCCGGGCAGGTCGGGGCGTGCGAGCACGCCGACGGCCAGGCCGAGCAGGAACGCGACGGCCACGAGGACCGCGGCGGGGCGCAGCAGCGCGCGCGGGTGGGTGCGGGTGCGCACCATCACCTGCTCACCGGGCTCGAGCCGCACGGCGGTCACCTCCTGGCCGGGACGGGTGTGTCATGCGCCGCGATGGACGTCTCCGCGCAGGTGGGCCACGTCCCCCGCACTGACCTCGGTCTCGATTGTGCCATGATCCGGTGTGACGTGCCTCACGCGCAGGGTGCCGCCGGGGCCGAGGCCCACGGCCGTGCCCTCCAGCACGCCGCCGCCGGGCAGCTCGGCGCGCACCGCGCGGCCCAGCGTGGAGAGCCGGTCCGCCACGGCCGCCACGGCCGGGTGACGCCCGTCCACGGCCGCCGTCTGCCCCGCCACGCCCGCCGCGAAGCGGTCCACGGCCGCCACGACGGCGTCACGCAGCTCGACCGCGAGGTCCCGGGGCGCGGGCACGGCGTCCGCGCCGATCCACTCCGCCAGGTCCGAGGCGGTGTCCACCGGGGCGGCCCCGCGGTGGTCCAGGTTCACGCCCATCCCGACGACGACGCCGGGCCCCTTGCCGTCCGAGGACAGCGCCACCGTGGCCAGCACGCCGCACAGCTTGCGCCCGTCCGTGGCGAGCACGTCGTTCGGCCACTTCACGTGCGTCGGGACGCCCCGGGCCGCGAGGCGCTCGGCGACCGTGGCGGAGGCGACGAGCGAGAGCCAGCTCAGGTGGGCCGGAGAGACCGGCACCCCGCCGGACTCGGGACGCAGGTACACGGACAGGGCGAGCGCCGCCCCCGGCGCGGCGCTCCACACGCGGGAGTGCCGACCCCGGCCGGCCCGCTGGTCCGCGGTGGCCACGGCCGCACCGTGCCGGTGCCCCTCGCGGTCCAACCGTGCGAGGAGCTCATCCTGCGTGGAGCCGGCGGAGTCCAGCCAGGTCAGATCCGGTGTGGGGGCGTCGTCGGGCTGCATGCCCCTAGATATACACGGCGTTCCCGGGGGCGGGCTGGGCGGGCCGATCCGCCGCCGGGGCGCGCGGACGGGCAGTCCGGGCCGACGTCCTCGCCGTTTGTGGGCTTCCTCCAACCGTGGGCGTCCGCGGTGGCCCGTACACTGGCCGACTGAGCCTCCGCATCTGGCGGACCACCACAAGGAGGACGTGTGACCGATCCCGACCTGACCACCACGGCCGGCCGGCTGGCCGACCTGCATCGGCGGCTCGAGGCGACGGCCGCGCCCGGCGGCCCGGACGCCGTCGAGCGCCAGCACGCTCGCGGCAAGCACACCGCGCGCGAGCGGATCGACCTCCTCCTGGACGAGGGCTCCTTCGTGGAGCTGGACGCGCTGGCCGTGCACCGCACCACCGCGTTCGGCATGGACGCCAAGCATCCGGCCGGCGACGGCCTGGTGTCCGGCTTCGGCACCGTGGACGGGCGCCAGGTGGCCGTCTACTCGCAGGACTTCACCGTGTTCGGCGGCTCGCTGTCCGAGCGCAACGGGCAGAAGATCGTGAAGGTCCAGGAGTTCGCCGCGCGCAACGGCTGCCCCGTGATCGGCATCCTCGACGGCGGCGGCGCGCGCATCCAGGAGGGCGTGGCCTCCCTCGCCCAGTTCGCGGACATCTTCCGGAACAACGTCCTGGCCTCGGGCATGATCCCGCAGATCTCGCTGATCATGGGCCCCTCCGCCGGCGGCGCGGCCTATTCGCCGGCCCTGACGGACGTCGTGGTGATGGTGGACCGGACCTCGCACATGTTCATCACCGGCCCGGACGTGATCAAGACCGTCACGGGCGAGGACGTGGACATGGAGACCCTCGGCGGCGCCCGCTCGCACAACGCCACCTCCGGCACCGCCCACTACATGGCCTCCTCGGAGGAGGACGCGATCGCCTACGTGCAGGAGCTGCTCGAGCTGCTGCCCTCCAACAACCTCGCAGAGGCCCCGACCTTCGAGGCCGCGGACCCGGAGCCCACGGACGAGGACCTCGCCCTGGACGAGATCATCCCGGACTCCGCCAACCAGCCCTACGACATGCTCGAGGTCATCGCCTCGATCGTGGACGAGGGCCACCTGCTGCAGCTGCAGGAGCTGTACGCGCCCAACGTGATCACCGGACTGGCCCGCCTGGACGGCATGAGCGTGGGCGTCGTCGCGAACCAGCCGCTGCAGTTCGCCGGCACCCTGGACATCGCCGCCTCGGAGAAGGCCGCGCGGTTCGTGCGCTTCTGCGACGCGTTCAACATCCCGATCATCACCCTCGTGGACGTGCCCGGGTTCCTGCCCGGCACGGACCAGGAGTTCAACGGCATCATCCGCCGCGGCGCCAAGCTGATCTACGCCTACGCCGAGGCCACCGTGCCGAAGCTGACCGTGATCACGCGCAAGGCCTTCGGCGGCGCATACATCGTGATGGGCTCCAAGAAGCTCGGCGCCGACCTGAACCTGGCCTGGCCGAGCGCGCAGATCGGCGTGATGGGCGCCCAGGGCGCCGTGAACATCCTGTACCGGCGCGACCTGAAGGCGACGGCGGAGGCGGGCGGCGACGTCGATGCGCGCCGGGCCGAGATCGTGGCCGACTACGAGGCCGAGCTGCTCAACCCGTACCAGGCCGCCGAGCTGGGCTACGTGGACGCCGTGGTGCCCCCGCACGCCACCCGCGGCCAGCTCATCCGCGCCCTGCGCGCCACCCTGCACAAGCGCGAGGCCCGCCCCGCCAAGAAGCACGGGAACATGCCGCTGTGAGCGCCCCGCTGGGTCCGGGCGCCCCGGACGAGAACGACGCGTCCACGCAGGCCACGCCGGCGTCGGCCGACCCGCTGCAGCTCAACGGCCCGGAGTTGGAGCCGGAGGAGATGGCCGCGCTGGCCGCCGTCCTCGAGGCGGCCGCCGCGGCCCGTGCCGAAGCCGCCCGACTCGCCGCCGAGGCCGCCGACCCCCGCCCCCTGGACCGCACGCTCCGCCGTCGCGGCGACCTGGGCCTGTGGGCCCGGCCCGGCCGCGGTCAGTGGCGTCAGGGCGCGGGCCCGCAGTGAGCCGGGACGCGGGCGCCAGCGCCTAGAGTGCCGGTATGACCCAGCACACCTCCGAGGCCGCCGCCGACGGCGCCCGCACCCCGTCCGCCATCGACGCGCTCGCCGAGCGCTACGTGACCGACCTCCTCGCCCTGCATCCGGACACCGCCACCGAGCTCGGCTTCCCGGGCCGAGAGACCGAGTACACGGACTTCTCCCCCGCCGGTGCCCGCGCCGACGACGAGCTCAACGCCCGCCTGCTCGAGGACTTGGCCGCGCTCGAGCCGCAGGACGAGACGGACCGCGTCACGAAGGCGGCTATGCAGGAGCGCATCGGCCTCGAGCGCGAGATCCACGCGACCGGCCGCACCGAGCTGAACAACATCGCCTCCCCTGCCCAGGGCATCCGCGCGGTCTTCGACCTCATGCCCACGGACACCGCGGAGCAGTGGGGCCACATCGCCGGCCGCCTCGAGAACCTGCCGGCCGCCCTGCGCGGCTACACGGAGTCCCTGCTCGCCTCCCGCGACGCCGGCCACGTGGCCGCGGTGCGCCAGGTGGACATCGTGGTGGAGCAGGCCCGCGCCCACGGCGCCGCGGGCGGGTTCTTCCCGGGCCTGGTCGAGCGGGCCGAGGCAGCCGACGTCGTGGACGGCGCCCTGGCCGCCCGCATCCGCTCCGGCGCGGACACCGCCGCGCAGGCCTACCGCGACTTCGCGGACACGCTCGAGGCCGAGCTGCGCCCGCACGCCCCGGAGGCGGACGGCGTCGGGATCGAGTACTACCGGCTGGCCTCCCGCGTCTTCCTCGGCGCCGAGATCGACCTCGAGGAGACCTACCGCTGGGGCCAGGAGGAGCTGGCCCGCATCATCGCCGCGCAGCAGGCGGACGCCGAGCGCATCCGACCGGGCGCCACGATCGAGGAGGCGCGCGCGATCCTGGACGCGGACCCGGAGCGCACCCTGAAGGGCACCGAGGCCCTGCGCACGTGGATGCAGCGGCTCTCCGACGACGCGGTCGAGGCCATGAAGGAGCACTTCGAGATCCCGGCCCCGATGGACCGGCTCGAGTGCATGATCGCCCCCACCCAGGAGGGCGGCATCTACTACACCGGCCCCTCGGACGACTTCTCCCGGCCCGGCCGCATGTGGTGGTCCGTGCCCCCGGGCGAGGACGAGTTCACCACGTGGGCGGAGACCACCACGGTCTACCACGAGGGCGTGCCGGGCCATCACCTGCAGATCGCCACGGCCATGATGAACCGGGAGAACCTCAACCTGTGGCGCCGCAGCTTCTGCTGGACGTCCGGCCACGGCGAGGGCTGGGCGCTGTACGCGGAGAAGCTCATGGAGGAGCTCGGCTTCCTCGACGACCCGGGCGACCACCTCGGCATGCTGGACATGCAGCGCATGCGCGCGGCCCGCGTGGTGTTCGACATCGGCTACCACTGCGGCTTCGACGCCCCCGAGTCCGAGGGCGGCGGCGCGTGGACCCCGGAGAAGGGCTACGCGTTCCTGGCCAAGCACCTGATGATCTCCGAGGGCCAGCGCCGCTTCGAGTTCACGCGGTACCTCGGCTGGCCGGGGCAGGCGCCGGCGTACAAGGTGGGCCAGCGCATCTGGGAGCAGATCCGCGCCGAGCACGAGCAGGCCGAGGGCGCCGACTTCGACCTCAAGGCCTTCCACACGCGGGCCCTGCGCCTGGGCGGCATGGGCCTGGACACCCTGCGGGAGGCGCTCGCGTGATCCCGCACGACGACGGCGCGGCCGGCCCCGGCACGGGCCTGCGGCTGGTGCTCGGTTCGGCCTCCCCCGGCCGGGCGGAGGTCCTGACCCGGGCGCGGGTGCCGTTCCGCGTCGTCGTCTCGGGAGTGGACGAGGCGGCCGTGGGCGCCGCGGCGGGCGACCCGTCGCCGGCGGAGCTGGCGGGCCTGCTGGCGGAGGCCAAGGGCCGCGACGTGGCCGCCCGTGTGGCGGCCGCCGGCGTCGAGGCCCCCACGCTCGTGCTCGGCTGCGACTCCGTGTTCGAGTTCGAGGGCCGCGCCCACGGCAAGCCCTACGAGCCCGAGGTCGCCGTCGAGCGCTGGCGGGCCCAGGCCGGCCGGGAGGGCGTGCTGCACTCGGGCCACTGGCTGGGCCTGGTGCTGCCGGAGCCCGGGGTCGGGTCCGGGGTGGCCGCGGAGGCGGGCGTGGTGTCCGCCGTCGTGCGCTTCGGCGCCGTCACCGAGGCCGAGATCCAGGCCTACGTGGCCACGGGCGAGCCGCTGCACTGCGCGGGCGCGTTCACGGTGGACGGCGCGGGCGCGGCCCTCGTGGACAGCGTGGACGGGGACCCCAACGCGGTGATCGGCCTGTCCGTGGCGTGGCTGCGGCGGGCCACGGCGGCCCTGGGCCAGGACTTCACCCGGTTGTGGGAACCCTCCAACGCGCAGCGCTGATCCGGCGCGACAGGGCCGCGTGCCTCGGAGGGTTCCGCCACAACGAGTAGGGTGCTGGTCAGAGTCGGCGCCGTCCCGCGCCTTTCGCCCCACCGGGTGAGGGGCACGACCCCGGATGTGGCGCCCGCACCCCCAGCCGTGATCGTCCGAGGAGTCCATCGCCCATGAGCATCGCCGACGCACCGCAGGCCTCGGTCGTCCCGCCCGTCGACCCCGCGGCGGAGCGCCGGTTCTCCCGGGTGCTGATCGCCAACCGCGGCGAGATCGCCGTGCGCATCATCCGGGCCTGCCAGGACGAGGGGCTGACCTCCGTGGCCGTCTACGCCGAGCCGGACCGGGACGCCCTGCACGTGACGCTCGCGGACGAGGCCGTGGCCCTCGGCGGGGAGACCGCCGCCGACTCCTATCTGGTGATCGGCAAGATCCTCGACGCCGCCGAGCGCGCGGGCGCGGACGCCGTGCACCCCGGCTACGGCTTCCTCTCCGAGAACGCGGACTTCGCGCGCGCCGTGGCCGACGCGGGCCTCGTGTGGATCGGCCCGCCTGCCGAGGCGATCGATCGGCTGGGCGACAAGGTCTCGGCCCGCCAGCTGGCCACCAAGGTCGGCGCCCCGCTGGCGCCGGGCACCACCTCCCCCGTGACCGGCACGGAGGAGGTCGTCGCGTTCGCGGACGAGTTCGGCCTGCCGGTGGCCATCAAGGCGGCCTACGGCGGCGGCGGCCGCGGCATCAAGGTGGCTCGCACGCGCGAGGAGATCCCCGAGTTCTACGAGTCCGCGGTCCGTGAGGCCGTGGCCGCGTTCGGCCGGGGCGAGTGCTTCGTGGAGCGCTTCCTGGACAAGCCGCGCCACGTGGAGACGCAGTGCCTGGCGGACGTGCACGGCGACGTCGTCGTGATCTCCACCCGCGACTGCTCGCTGCAGCGCCGCAACCAGAAGCTCGTGGAGGAGGCCCCGGCGCCGTTCCTCACGGACGAGCAGAACGCCCGCCTCGTGGAGTCCTCCAAGGCGATCCTGCAGGAGGCCGGCTACGTCGGCGCGGGCACGTGCGAGTTCCTCGTGGGCCAGGACGGCACCATCTCCTTCCTCGAGGTGAACACGCGTCTGCAGGTGGAGCACCCGGTCTCCGAGGAGATCACCGGCATCGACCTCGTACGCGAGCAGTTCCGCCTGGCCCGCGGCGAGGCCCTCGGCTACACGGACCCGCAGCCCCGCGGCCACTCGATCGAGTTCCGCCTCAACGGCGAGGACCCGGGCCGCAACTTCCTGCCCGCCCCCGGCCGGCTCACCACGTTCCGCATGCCCAGCGGCCCGGGCGTGCGCGTGGACTCCGGCGTGGTGGAGGGCGAGACCGTGTCCGGGGCCTTCGACTCCATGGTCGCCAAGCTGATCGTCACCGGTGCGGACCGCCGCCAGGCCCTGCAGCGCGCCGCCCGCGCCCTGCGCGAGGCCGAGATCGTCGGCATGCCCTCGGTGCTGCCCTTCCACCGCGCCGTGGTGCGCGACCCCGCCTTCGCCCCCGAGATCGCCGGCTCGGAGGAGCCGTTCTCGGTGCACACCCGGTGGATCGAGACGGAGTTCGCGAACCGCATCGAGCCGAGCGCCCTCACCCCGGCCGAGCCGGCCCCCCGCGAGGCGCGCCACACCGTGACCGTGGAGGTCAACGGCAAGCGCGTGGACGTCACCCTGCCCACGTGGGGCGAGGCCCTGCACACGATCTCCGGCGCCGCCCAGCGGGCCGGTGCGGGACGACGCCGGCCCCGCGGCAAGCGCGGCGCACCGGTGGCCGCGGCCGTCAGCACGGACGCGCTGACCGCCCCGATGCAGGGCACCGTGGTGAAGGTCGCCGCCGAGAACGGCCAGACCGTGGCCGAGGGCGACCTGATCGTGGTCGTGGAGGCCATGAAGATGGAGCAGCCGCTCGCGGCCCACCGCGCGGGCGTGGTCAGCGGTCTCGAGGTCGAGCCGGGCCAGACGGTCACGGCCGGCACGGTGATCGCCACCATCGCCGACGCGGAGTGAGCCGCCGGCGACGACGGCGGGGAGCGCCGGCGTCGCGGACTGGTTCCACATGGTGGACGACGAGGATGTGACTCTCGCAGATCGGCGCGACGAGGCTTAACCTGACACGCATCTTCGTCTCACATCGTGGTCGCTCGCGACCCCCTGTGCCCGTCATACCAGGGAGACACCATGTCCCACTCCACCCCGCCCGTGAACCCGGGCGCCCCCACCGATCTCACGTCGGACGCGGTCGCCACCGCGGAGGAGGTGCCCCGCTCGCGGGTCATCATCGCCTCCCTCGTGGGCACCTCGATCGAGTTCTACGACTTCTACATCTACGCCACGGCCGCCGTCTCGGTGTTCCCGCTGATCTTCTTCGCGGGCGGCGACGACAACACGGCCCTGCTGGCCTCCATGGCCACCTTCGGCGCGGCGTTCGTCGCCCGGCCGCTGGGCGCCGTCGTCTTCGGCCACCTGGGCGATCGCGTGGGCCGCAAGACCACGCTCATCGGCTCGCTGCTGACCATGGGCATCGCGACGTTCCTCATCGGCCTGCTGCCCACGTACTACCAGATCGGCCTGTGGGCGCCGGCCATGCTGACGCTGCTGCGCTTCTTCCAGGGCCTGGGGCTCGGCGGCGAATGGTCCGGCGCCGCCCTGCTGGCCACCGAGTACGCCAAGGACGGCAAGCGCGCGCAGGCGGCCATGTGGCCGCAGCTCGGCGCGCCGATCGGCTTCCTGCTGGCCAACGGCCTGTTCCTCGCGCTGGTGCTCGGCTTCGGCCACGACTCCACGAGCCCGGTGCTCGACGGCCCGTTCCTCACGTGGGTGTGGCGCGTGCCGTTCCTGCTCTCGATCGTGATGGTGGCCGTGGGCCTCTACGTCCGCGTCAAGCTCGAGGAGACCCCGGTCTTCCAACGCGCCCTCGACCGCGACCAGCGTGTGAAGGCGCCGCTGGGCGAGGTGTTCCGCCGCAACTGGTGGGAGCTGATCCTGGGCACCTTCGTCATGTACGCCACCTACGTGCTCTTCTACCTGATGACCACGTGGATCCTCTCCTACGCGATCGGCAAGCCGGCCAACGGCTTCCTGGGTGTCCCCTACGCCGAGTTCCTCGTGCTGCAGCTGGTCGGCATCCTGTTCTTCGCGGCGTTCGTGCCGGTCTCCGGCCTGCTGGCGGACCGCTTCGGCCGCCGCCCCACCCTGATCGTGATCTCGGTGCTCATGGTGCTGTTCGGCCTCTCGTTCGGCCTGTGGCTCTCGCCGGAGAACATGGGCGTGGGCGCGGAGCTGAACGTGCCGCTGATGCTGGCGTTCCTGGCCACGGGCATGACGCTCATGGGCCTGACCTTCGGGCCGATGTCCGCGGTGCTGCCCGAGCTGTTCCCCACGAACACGCGCTACACCGGCTCCGGCATCGCCTACAACGTGTCCTCGATCCTCGGCGCCGCGCTGACCCCGTTCATCGCCGCCTGGCTGGTGCAGAAGTTCGACGTCGCCTACGTCGGCTACTACCTGGCCGCCGCGTCCGCGATCACCGTCATCGCACTGGCGCTCTCCCCCGAGACCCGCCACACGGACCTCGACACCGTCACCTCGGCCCGCGAGCGCCGCGCCGCGCGCTGACCCCGGCCCGCCCCCGGCGCTCCCCCCGCGCCCCACGCCCGCACTTTCGAACGTGACATCGGGGGAATGGACGCTTTCGGTCGTGAGATAGGCCCTATCTCACGACCGAAAGTCGTCTCTGGGTCAGATGCGCACGTGCAGGCGGCGCGCCGCCTCCGCGATCGACCCGGACATGGACGGGTACACGGTGAAGGTGTCCGCGAGGTCGTCCACGTGCAGCTTGTGCGTGACCGCGAGCGCGAGCGCGTAGATCAGCTCGGAGGCGCGCGGCGAGACCACCACGCCGCCGATCACGGTGCCGGAGCCCTGACGGGCGAAGATCTTCACGAACCCCTCCTCCGCGCCGGACATCTTGGCGCGAGGGTTGGTGTGGAAGTCCAGGCGCAGCACGTCCGCCTGGTACTGGCCGGAGTCCACCTGCGCCTGCGTGACGCCCACGGTGGCGATCTCCGGGGAAGTGAAGATGTTCGAGGCCAGCAGGTGCGGGCGCAGCGGCTTGAGGGCGTCGCCGAGCAGGTGGGCGACGGCGATGCGCCCCTGCATGGCCGCCACCGACGCGAGCGCGAGCTTGCCCGTGCAGTCGCCCGCCGCGTAGATGCTCGGCACGGACGTGCGGGAGACGCCGTCCACGAGCACGTGGCCGGAGTCGGCCAGCTTCACGCCCACGTCGTCGAGACCGAGGCCCGCCGTGTTCGGCACTCCGCCGACGGCCACCAGCGCGTGGGAGCCCTCGATCCACGGAGTGTCCTCGGCTCCCTCGCCGGAGAGATGGACGCGTACGCCGGTCTCGGTCCGCTCGACGGACTCGGCCCGGGAGCGGGCGATCACCCTGAGGCCGTTGTCCTCGAAGACCTTCTCGAGCAGCTCGGCGGCGTCGGCGTCCTCCCCGGGGAGCACGCGGTCGCGCGAGGAGACGAGGGTGACCTTGGCGCCGAGGCGGTTGTAGGCCGAGGCGAACTCGGCGCCGGTGACGCCGGAGCCCACGACGATCAGGTGCTCGGGCAGCTCCTTGAGGTTGTAGACCTGCTTCCAGTTGAAGATCCGCTCGCCGTCCGGGACGGCGGTGGGCAGCTCGCGGGGGCTCGCGCCGACGGCCACGAGGATCGCGTCCGAGGTGATGATCTCGGGCTCGGCGCCGGCGTCGGCGTCGTCGAGGGCGCGGACGGACACCTCGTGGGGGCCGACGACGCGGCCCACGCCGTCGATCACCCGGACGCCGACCCGCTCGAGGCCCGCGCGGATGTCCGAGGACTGCTCGTGGGCCAGGTTCAGGATGCGGTGGCCGACCCGGCCCATGTCCGCGTGGACGTCGCCCCCGCCGAGGTCGACGCCCAGGTCCACGGAGGCGCCCACGCGGCGCATCGAGTCGGCGGCGGCGATCAGCGTCTTGGAGGGGACCACGTCCGTGAGGACGGCCGCGCCGCCCAACCCCTGGCGCTCGACCAGGGTCACGCGGGCGCCCAGCTTCGCGGCCACCATGGCGGCCTCGTAGCCGCCGGGGCCGCCGCCGATGATGGTCAGGGACGGGATGAAGGTGCTGTTTTCCTCGGTCACGGGCTCCATTGTGTCCGCCGCGGACGGGAAAGTCCTAGCCCGCGCCCACGGGACACCGCCTAGACTCCACGACGTGACCGACCAGACCAGCATCCCCTCCCCCGACTCCCCCTTGACCGGCGACCATCCGGGCTTCGCCGAGGCCCGCGCGGCCGCCGACACCATCGCCCGGGCGACGGGCGTGGCGGAGCACCGCGTCGCCGTCGTCCTCGGCTCTGGCTGGGGCGAGGCCGCCGGCCTGATCGGCGACGAGGTCGCCGCCGTGCCGCTGGCCGAGGTGCCCGGCTTCCACGCCCCGAAGGTGCCCGGCCACAACGCGGTGATCCGCTCGGTCCGACTGCCGGACGGCACGCACGCCCTCGTCTTCGGCTCGCGCACGCACTTCTACGAGTCCCGCGACGCCCAGGCCGTGGCGCACACCGTCCGCACCGCCGCCGCCGCCGGGGCGCGCACCGTGGTGCTGACCAACGGCTGCGGCGGCCTGGACCCGGAGATCGCCCCGGGCACCCCCGTCCTGATCGCGGACCACATCAACCTCACCGGCGCCACCCCGCTCGCCGGCGCCACGTTCGTGGACCTGACCGACCTCTACTCCCCGCGGCTGCGCGCGATCGCCCGTGAGGTGGACCCGTCCCTGCGCGAGGGTGTGTACGTCCAGTTCGCCGGCCCGCAGTACGAGACCCCCGCCGAGGTGCGGATGGCGCGCACCCTCGGCGGCGACCTCGTCGGCATGTCCACGGCACTGGACGCGATCGCGGCCCGTCACGCCGGGCTGGAGGTGTTCGGCATCTCGCTGGTGACCAACCTCGGCGCCGGCATCTCGGAGACGCCGCTGTCCCACGCCGAGGTCGTCGAGGCCGGCCAGGCCGCCGGCCCGCGCATCGCGCGTCTGCTCGCGGACATCGTGGGGCGGCTCTGATGCCCGCGCATCCCCCGCACGACGACGTCGCCGCGCTCCCGGAGGACGTCCTCGCCCGGGCTGAGCGGTGGGCGGCGGAGGACCCCGACCCCGCGCACCGGGACACCCTGCGCGCCGAGCTCGACGCGGCCGCCGGCGTCGGCCCGGAGGCCGCGGCCGCCCGGGCGGTGCTCGCCGCGCGCTTCGCCGGGCCGCTCGCCTTCGGCACCGCCGGCCTGCGCGCCGAGGAGGGCCCGGGCGAGTCCCGCATGAACCGGCTCGTGGTGCGCCGCACCGCGGCGGGTCTGGCCGCCCACCTGTGGGACGGCGTCGGACGGGACGCGGCCCCGCCGCTGGCCGTCGTCGGGTACGACGCGCGGCGCGGTTCGGCCGCCTTCGCCGCGGACACGGCCGCCGTCCTGACGGCCGCGGGCGTGCAGACCGTCCTGCTGCCGGACCCGCTGCCGACGCCGGTGCTCGCCTTCGCGGTGCGCCATCTCAGCGCGGACGCGGGCGTGATGGTCACGGCCAGCCACAACCCGCCCGCGGACAACGGCTACAAGGTCTACCTCGGCGGGCGGCTCACGGACGAGGCGGGTCGCGGGGCGCAGATCGTCTCCCCCGCGGACGCGGAGATCGCCGCCCGCATCGACCACGCGGCGTGGGCCGCGGACATCCCGCTCGCCGACGACGGCTGGACCGTGGCCGGGCCGGACCTGCTGGAGGCCTACCGCGCGGCGGCCCTCGGCGTGCTCGACGACGACCGGCACGGCCACCGCGACCTGCGCGTGGTCTACACGCCCCTGCACGGGGTGGGCGGCGCCGTGGTCCCGGGCCTGCTCGAGGACGCCGGCTTCGGCCCCGTCCACGTGGTGGCCGAGCAGGCCGCCCCGGACCCGGCCTTCCCCACGGTCGCGTTCCCCAACCCGGAGGAGCCGGGGGCGATGGACCTCGCCCTCGCCCTGGCCGCCGAGGTGGACGCGGACCTGGTGATCGCCAACGACCCCGACGCCGACCGCCTGGCCCTGGCCGCGCCCGTCACCGACGCGGACGGTGTCCGCACGTGGCGGATGCTCTCGGGCGACGCCGTCGGGACGCTGCTGGGCGCGCACGCGATGCCGGCCCTGCACGCAACCGGCCGCAGCGCCGCGAACTCCGTGGTCTCCTCCCCGCAGCTGGCCGCCCTGGCCGAGGCGAAGGGGGTGACGCACCACGTCACGCTGACCGGCTTCAAGTGGATCTCCCGCGCCCCGGACCTCGGCTTCGGCTACGAGGAGGCCCTCGGCTACTGCGTGGACCCGGACATGGTGCGGGACAAGGACGGCATCACGGCCGCCCTCATAGCCGCGGAGCTGGCCGCCGCCCTCAAGGCGCAGGGACGCGGCCTGACGGACGCGCTGGCCGACGTCGACGCGGTCACCGGCGCCATGCCCAGCGCCCAGGTCTCGGTCCGCGTGGCGGACCTGTCCCTGATCGCCCGCACCATGGCGGCCCTGCGTCAGCAGGCGCCGGCCACGCTCGCGGGCGAGCCGGTCACCGTGCGCCGGGACCTGGCCGCCGGCGGGGACGGGCTGCCGCCGACGGACGCGCTGCTGTTCGCCACCGACTCCGGCACCCGCGTCCTCGTGCGCCCCTCCGGCACCGAGCCGAAGCTCAAGTGCTACCTCGGCACCCGGGACGCCGACCCGGCCGCGGCCGCCGAGCGGCTCGAGGCGCTGCGCGCCGAGGTGACGGCCCTCGTGGGCGGCTGAGCCTCGGTAGGCTGGCGGACATGACCGTCTCCCTCACCACCGCCGAGCTGGCGAAGTACATCGACGCGACCGCCCTGAAGGCCGACACCTCGGAGGCGGACGTGCGCCGCCTCGTGGCCGAGTCCCGCGCGGCCGGGGTCAAGAGCGTCTGCATCAACCCCGTGTGGGTGCCGCTGGTGGCCGCCGAGCTCGCGGGCTCGGACGTGCTGACCTGCACCGTGATCGGCTTCCCCCTCGGCGCCAACGCCTCGGAGGTCAAGGCCTTCGAGGCCCGGCAGGCGATCGACGCCGGCGCGGACGAGGTGGACATGGTCCTCGACGTCGCCGCGGCCCGTGCCGGGGACCGCGCCCGGCTCGTCGCGGACGTCCGCGCCGTGGCCGAGGCCGCGCACGCGGACGGCCCCGCGGGCGACGGCGGGGCGCTGCTCAAGGTGATCGTGGAGACCGCCCTGCTGGACGACGACGCGATCGTCCTGGCCTGCGAGGCCGCGGTCGAGGCCGGGGCGGACTTCGTGAAGACCTCCACGGGCTTCTCCACCGCGGGCGCCACCGTCGAGCACGTCGCGCTGATGCGCCGCACCGTGGGCGAGGGCATCGGCGTGAAGGCCTCCGGCGGGGTGCGCACCCGCGCGGACGCCCTGGCGATGATCGAGGCCGGCGCCACCCGGATCGGGGCCAGCTCCGCGCTTGCTATCCTGGGATCCGACTGACTCGCATCATTTCGGCCGGGCGTCCGCCCCGGCCGGGACCGCACCGAAGGAGCATCACGTGATCCGCAACGGCAAGGCCATCGACCACTCCAACGTGGGCGGCGTCTGGGGTTCCCTGATCGCCTTCATCGTCGCCTTCGGCGCGTTCCTCGGCTGCCTCTACGCCATGGGCTTCTGGTCGCTCGAGTCGGTCTGGATCCCCGGCCTGATCGCGCTGGCCCTGGCCACTGTGGCCTTCATGATCCCCCAGGCGTTCCTGGGCCGCAGCGACACCGTGGACACCACCGCCATCCACACCCGTCCCGTCGTCGAGCACGCCGCCTCCGGCGCCCACGCCGTCGAGACCGGCGCCGCGCACCGCTGAGCCGTCCCGGAGCCGAGGATCGCTGACACAGGTCGTCCGGCCGCCGCGCGCCGAAGGGCGTCCACCCGCAACACGGGGGTGGACGCCCTTCGGCTTGTCTCCATCGCGGCGGTGGTGCTGGGTCACGCGTACCTGACGGACCTCACCTTCAGCCGGTACCTGGAGATCTGGCGGATGCCGCTGTTCTTCTTCCTCACCGGCTACTTCTGGACGCGCGGCCGCCCCTGGGCCACGGACGTGCGGGGCCGCTTCCGGAGCCTGATGGTGCCGTACCTGGTGTGGGCGGCGCTCATGTCCGTGGCCGCGTTCGCGTGGTTCGCCGACGACCCCGACCTCCTGAGGCGCCTGATGATCACCGGCTGGTACGGGGGCGCGGACCAGGAGCCCCCGTGGTGGGCGTTCTGGTTCATCTCCGTCCTGTTCTTCACCACGGTGCTGCGCCGATTCCTCGAGCGCTTCCCGTCCGCCGTCGCCTGGGCCGTGGGCCTGGCCGGGCTGGCGTGGGCCCACTTCGTGCCGGACTCCGCGATCGCCCGCACGCCTCTGGGCGTCGGGCTGGCCCTGCCGTGCCTGCTGTTCGTCCTCAGCGGCGAGACGTTCCGCCGCCGCGTCCAGCCGCACGTGCGGCGCCATCGGACGCTCATCGGCGTCGGCCTGGTGCTGCTCGGTCTGGTCGCGGTCCGGCTGGGCCTGGAGCCGCCCAACATCAAGTTCGGCGGCTTCGGCACGCCGGTGCTCACCCCTGCCGTGGGCGTCCTGATGTCCGCGGGGATGGTGCTCGTGTTCGGTTCCACGGTGGAGGGGCTGCTGCGCTCCTTCGCCCGACGCACCGGGACGGGGCAGGCCCTGCGCCGCGCCATCACCGCCCTGGTCCGGACGGGCACGGTGGTGGTGCTGCTGCACGGCTGGGTGCTGATGTGGGTCACGCGCCACGGCGTGGAGGACAACGCCGTCAAGTTCGCCCTCGCGCTCGCCCTCAGCTGGCTGGCAGGCCTCGCCCTGCTCGCCACCCCCCTGTCCAAGCCGTTCACGGGGGCGCGCCGCCGCTGGCACCCGGTGCACCGCCTGCGACGCGTGGAGCCCCCGCACCCCGTCACGTCCGCGCTGCCGCGCGTCACGACCGCCTCGGAGAGGACACAACCATGAGCAGGGATCATCGCCCCCCGATCCGCAATCCGTTCCTGCCGCCGACGCCGCAGGAGCCCGAGGTGCCGGCCCGCGACGGCGGCCACCCGGCGGGTGACGGCGGTGACGCCGGCGCCCCGGCGGCCTCCACGGGGCGGGAGGATCGCCTCGCCGAGTTCCGGCTCGGCCCGGCGTTCCGCCCCCACCCGGCCGACCGTGTCCCCGGCCCCGTGCCGAGCGCCCGCGTCCTCGTCGTGTGCACGGGCAACATCTGCCGCTCCGCCTACGTGGAGTACGCGCTGCAGGCGCAGCTCAACGCCCTGCTCGGCGACCGGGGCCGCGCGGTGGTCACGAGCGCGGGCACGGAACCGAACCAGGCGCTGACCGTCCCCGGCCCGCTGCTCGACCTCGCACCGAGCCGCCGAGTCCGCGCCGCGTTGACGCAGCATCGACCGCAGCAGCTGACCGGGCGTTCGCTGGCCGACCAGGACCTCGTCCTGACCGCGACGGACGACCACCTGGACGAGGTGCTGCGCGAGGACCCCGCGGCGGTGCGCCGGACCTTCACGATCCTCGGCATGGGCACCCTCCTGCGCGACCACGGCGAGGAGCTCGCCGCGGCGGTCCCTCCGGGCGCGGGCGTCACCGCGCTCGTCACGGCGCTGGCGGAGCTGCGCTCCCGCCTGATCGCCCACGGGGAGCGGCCGGACGCGGATCTGCCGGACCCGTTCCGCGGCCCCGCCGAGGGCTACGCCGCGATGGCGCAGACCGCGCAGCCGATCGTCGAGCTGCTGGCGTGGGAGATCGCCCGGGCCCTCGACGGGGACGTCGTGGACGAGGAGCCGACGGGCGCCTGACCGGCCGGCGTCAGAGATCGGGGACGGGGCCGCCTCCACTGCCACGCGCAGGGGTGCGCAGCCGGGGGGCGGACAGGCGCAGCCTAAGAATGCGTAGGCGCCGAGGATGGCGAGGACGAGCACGACGCCACCCCCATCTGCGGCGTCGACCAGAGCCACAGGACGGCGCACGCCAAGCCCGCCATGGAGGTACGGGTCTCGCGCCGTCAGTCCACGAATCCACCTGAACCCCCTTTAACTTTGCACCGGGCATCCGGCACAGTCACCGCCGGGCCTCCTTTGGGTCGACTAAGCTCGCGGCCATGGGAGAACGAGCGACGGGACAGCGACCGGCCGCCCCGCCGTCCCTGGACCTCGAGGTCCGCGTCCGCCTCGCCCACGCCCGCATCACGCATCTGCTGGACCGGGTCGGCATTCGCGGCCTGCACGTCAAGGGCTACGCCACGGAGCCCGGCGTCTACCCGGAGCACCGCCGCAGTTCGGACGTGGACCTGCTGGTCCATCCGGCCGATGCCACCGCCGTCATCGAGCTCCTGCACGCCCACGCCTGGGAACCGGTCGCTGACTTCTCGGAGGGGTCGATCTTCCAGCACGCGGCCACGCTCTGGCACGACCAGCTGGGGTATGTGGACGTGCATCGGCTCTTCCCCGGCCTCGGCGCGTCCCCCGAGGCGGCCTTCGACGCCCTGTGGAGCGAGCACGCCCACCTCGTGATCGCGGGCCGGCCCGTTCCGGTGCCGAGCCCGCGCCACCAGCGGCTCGTCGTGATCGTCCACGCGGCCCGCGACCCGTTCCGCGGTGGCCTCGACGTCCGGCACATTCGGGAATCCCTCACCGCCGAGAGCTGGGTAGCCTTGCGCGAGGAATCCCACCGGCTTGACGCGGGCGCGGCCTGGCACGTCGCCACGGGCGAGGCCGCCGACGGCGTCGACACCCGGCAGCTGACCCTCTTCGCGGCGCTGCACGAGAGCCAGAGCGGTCTCGAGCTGTTCCGCACCCGGTGGCAGTCGGCCGCCACGGCGCGGGAGCGGGCCGTCCTCGTGGCCCGCACGATCCCGGTGAACCGCCCCCATCTGCAGATGCGCCTGGGCCGGCCCGTCACCCGCGCGGACCTGTGGCGCGAGCAGCGCGCCCGGCTCGGCGCACTCGCCGGCTGGGCCTGGGCGAAGGCGGTGCGCCGTGACCGTTGAGACCACCGAGGGCTGGGCCCTCGCCCCCGACATCGCGTGGGCCCGCACCGCCGGCGGCCAGGCCGTCGTCATGACGCTCGAGGCCGGTCAGCCGCTGCTGTTGAGCGCCTCGGGCGACGTGATCTGGGACGTCCTCGTGGGCGGCCGCACCCCGGCGGACGACCTGGTCGCGGATCCGCCGGCGCCGCTGTCCGCGTCGGACGTCACGGTCCAGGTGGCGGAGGCGTTCGGCCTCGACCCCGCCGACGTCGCAGCCGACGTCCACGCCTTCCTCGAGATGCTCGAGGCGCACGGCGTCCTCGTCCGCGTGCGGACGGCCTGACCCGCCTCAGCCCTCCGGCGCGAAGATCGCGTCGACCACCTGTTGCGCCCACTCGAGCAACGGGACGTCCACGAGGTCCTGACCCATGACCGGCTTGGTCTTGGGACGCGGGATGAGGACGCCGTTCAGGGCCGGCTTGACCTGGGCGCCCTTGTACATGCGGGTCAGGCGCATCTGACGGGACTCCGGCAGGTCCGCGGCGGGGCCGAACTTCACGTTCTGCCCCAGCAGCATCACCTCGGTGACGCCCGCGGCCCGCGCCCGGTTGCGGAACCGGGCGACGGCGACGAGCGCCTCCACCGGCTCCGGCAGCGGGCCGTAGCGGTCCTTGAGCTCCTCCACCACGGCGTCCACGGCGGCGTCGTCCGCGGCCTGGGCGAGGTTGCGGTACATCTCCAGGCGCAGCCGCTCCCCCGGCACGTAGTCGTGCGGCAGATGGGCGTTGACCGGCAGCTCCACCTTCACCTCGGCGGGCGCGGTGTCCTCCTCGCCCTTGAAGTCGGCCACGGCCTCGCCCACCATCCGTAGGTAGAGGTCGAAGCCCACGCCGGCGATGTGGCCGGACTGCTCCCCGCCCAGCAGGTTGCCGGCGCCGCGGATCTCCAAGTCCTTCATGGCCAGCTGCATGCCCGCGCCGAGCTCGTTGTGGGTGGCCACGGCCTTGAGGCGTTCGAGGGCCACCTCGCCGAGGGGCTTCTGCGGGTCGTACAGGAAGTGCTCGTACGCCCGCTCGCGGCCACGGCCCACGCGGCCGCGCAGCTGGTGCAGCTGCGAGAGGCCGTAGCGGTGGGCGTCCTCCACGATCAGGGTGTTGGCGTTGGCGATGTCCAGGCCGGTCTCGATGATCGTGGTGGAGACGAGCACGTCGAACTTCCGCTCCCAGAAGTCCACCATGATCTGCTCGAGCCGGGCCTCGCTCATCTTGCCGTGGGCGACGGCGATCCGCGCCTCCGGCACCAGCTCGGCGATGCGCTTGGCCACCTTGTCGATGGTGGTGACGCGGTTGTGCACGTAGAACACCTGGCCCTCGCGCATCAGCTCGCGGCGGATGGCCGCGGTGACCTGCTGGTCCGAGTACGGGCCCACCGAGGTGAGCACCGGGTGGCGCTCCTCCGGGGCGGTGGCCAGCGTGGATGTCTCGCGGATGCCGGTGAGGGACATCTCGAGGGTGCGCGGGATGGGCGTGGCGGACATGGCGAGCACGTCCACGTTGGTGCGCATCTTCTTCAGCGCCTCCTTGTGCTCGACGCCGAAGCGCTGCTCCTCGTCCACGATCACCAGGCCCAGGTCCTTGAACTGCACCTGGTCGGAGAGCAGCCGGTGGGTGCCGATCACCACGTCCACCTCACCGTGCGCGAGCCCCTCGACGACCTCCTTGGACTCCTTGGCGGTCTGGAACCGGGAGAGCGCGGCCACCTTCACGGGGAAGCCGGCGAACCGGTCGGAGAACGTCTGGTGGTGCTGGCGGGCGAGCAGCGTCGTCGGGACGAGCACGGCCACCTGCTTGCCGTCCTGCACCGCCTTGAACGCGGCGCGCACGGCCACCTCGGTCTTGCCGAAGCCGACGTCGCCGGAGACGAGCCGGTCCATGGGGACGGCCGCCTCCATGTCCTTCTTGACGTCCTCGATGGTGGTCAGCTGGTCCGGCGTCTCGATGAACGGGAACGCCTCCTCCAGCTCGCCCTGCCACGGGGTGTCCGGGGCGAACGCGTGGCCGCGCGAGGCCATGCGGGCCGAGTACAGACGGATGAGCTCGCCGGCGATCTCGCGGGTGGCGCGCTTGGCCTTGGACTTGGTCTGCGCCCAGTCCGAGCCGCCCATCTTGGACAGCGACGGCGTCTCCCCGCCCACGTAGGTGGAGATCAGGTCGAGCTGGTCGGTGGGCACGAACAGCCGGTCGCCGGGGGCGCCGCGCTTCGAGGGCGCGTACTCCAGCACGAGGTACTCGCGGTAGGACTCCTCGGCGCCGGGGGCGGTGCGCGGGCCGCCGGTGACCTTGCGACGCTGCAGCTCCACGAAGCGGGCGATGCCGTGCTGGGAGTGCACCACGTGGTCGCCGGGCTGCAGGGTCAGCGGGTCGACGGCGTTGCGCCGCTTCCGGGCCAGCCGCGCCCCGGGGGCGCGCGTGCCCGCGGTGCGGTGCCGGCCGAAGAGGTCGTGCTCCGTGATCAGGGCGATCTGCGCGTCCGGGATCGTGAAGCCGGAGCCGACGGGCGCCGTCGCGATGGAGACCCGCCCCGGGGCGAGGTCGGCGGGCAGGGGCCCGTCCACCACGGAGGCCGTGAGGCCGGCCTCCGCGTTGAGCTCGGCGAGACGGCGGGCGGAGCCGGGACCGTCGGTGAGGACCACGGCATGCCACCCCTCCGCGAGCCGGACGCGGGTGTGCGCGACCATGGCCTCGATGTCGCCCGAGAAGGTCTGCGCGACGCCGAGGGTGGCGCGCAGGGTGGCGGCGTCGGGCAGCAGCTCGGCGTCCGAGACCAGCGCGGTGACGGACCAGAACCCCTGGTCCTGCTCGAGCGCGGCCGCGCGGAGTTCGGCCACCGTGAGGAAGCCGCCCGCGGCGGACTGGTCCGCCCCGGCCACGTCCACCGGGGCGACCGCGCCCTGCGCGGCGCCGGCCCACGCGGCCTGGAGGAACTCCTCGTTGGTGGCCAGCAGGTCGTCGGCGCGGCCGCGCAGGCGCTCGGGCTCCACGAGGACGGTCAGCGACCCGGTGGGCAGCATGCGGGGCAGCGACGTCATGGCCTCGGCCAGCAGCGGGGAGAGGGACTCCATGCCCTCCACGGCCACGCCCTCGGCGATCCGGTCCAGCATGTCCGCGGCGGCGGGCATGGCCGGGATCAGCTCCTTCGCGCGCCGGCGCACGTGGTCCGTGATCAGCAGCTCGCGGCACGGGGGCGCGTACAGCTCGGAGGGGTGGCCCGAGCCGTCCTCCGTGGTGTCCTCGAGGGAGCGCTGGTCCGCCACGGAGAACCAGCGCATCTGCTCCACCTCGTCGCCGAAGAACTCGATGCGCACGGGGTAGTCCTCGGTGGGCGGGAACACGTCGATCAGCCCGCCGCGCACGGCGAACTCGCCGCGGCGGCTGACCATGTCCACGCGCGAGTAGGCGGCGTCCGCGAGCGCGGCCACCACGCCGTCGAAGTCCCGTTCCTCCCCCGTCCGCAGGGTCACGGGGCTCAGCTCGCCGAGCCCGGCCACGAGGGGCTGCAGCACGGCGCGCACGGGGGCGACGACGATCCGCAGCGGGCCCTCCGCGTGCTCCTCGGGGTGGGCGAGGCGGCGCAGCACGGCCAGGCGCGCGCCCACGGTGTCCGAGCGCGGGGACAGGCGCTCGTGGGGCAGCGTCTCCCAGGACGGGAACAGCGCGGCGGCACCGGCGGGGGCCCAGGCGGCCAGGTCGGTCACGAGGTCCTCGGCCTCGCGGGTGGTGGCGGTGACCACGAGGACGGCGGCGCGCTCGCCGTGGCCCTCGGCCAGCGCCTCGGCGAGGACGGTCAGCAGGGGCGCGCGGGCGCCGTCGGGCAGACCGATCTCGAGTTCGACGCCCCGGGACTCGAGCGGCCGGGAGGCGGAGGCGGCGGCCGCCTCGAGCGCGCGTTCGGCGCGCAGGCGCGGCAGCAGCGGGGCGAGGACGGGGGTGGTCTCGGGGGCGCTCATGCGCGGACCTCCGGGGTGGCGGCGGGCAGTTCGGTGGTCATGATCTCCCGGATCTCTTCGAGGAAGGCAAGGACGTCGTCGGCGCCGCCCACCGGGCCGCCGGCGGTGAGCCGGTCCGTGCCGAGCAGCACCGCGGTGGGGAACGAGTGCAGGCCGAGGGCCTGCGAGGCGGCGCCGGCCGGGTCGGCGAGCACGAGCGACGCGTCGACGGCGCCGCTGTGGATCGCCCCCTCGGCGCCGGGGGCGCGCTGGGGCATGAGGACCCGCAGCCGCACCGGCCCGAGCGCGTCCTTGAACTCGTCCAGCCGCTCGATCACCCGCGTGCAGGAGCCGCACCCCGTGGACAGGCGCAGGGCCACCACGGCCCCGTCCGCGACCAGCCGGTGCAGACCCGTGTACGCGCCGTCCGCGACCACGACGGCGTCCGGGAACGGGTGGCGTTCGGGCTCGGCGCCGTCGGCCGGGTCGAGGGCGGCCGGGGCCTCGGGCGTGGGCGTCGCCGGGGCGGCGTCGGGCGTGGCCGGGACGGACTCGCGGCCGGCCAGGAACGCGGCGGTCGCGAGCAGCACGGACACGAGCAGGGCCCACGCCCACGCCCCGGCGCCGAAGGCGGTGAGCGGCTGCCAGGCCAGGCCCGCGCCGTGCACCGCCAGCGAGACGATCCCCTCGGCCAGGGCCAGGACGGCGAGGACCAGGAAGACGACGTTGCGGACCACGGTGGTGCGGGAGATCGGGGCGGCCGAGGCCTCGCCGAAGCAGCCGCACGAGACGCCGTCGTCCTGGGCCCGGACCACGAGCGCGAGGAAGGCGGCGAAGAGGGCCACGGCCACCAGGCCGACGACCGGACGCAGCAGGGTGAAGGGCTGCAGGAGAGCGGCGGCGAGCAGCAGCTCGAGCCAGGGGAACGCGCGCGCCAGGGCGGGGGCCGCGAACGGACGGGGCACCCTGAGTCGGGTGAACGTGGCCTGCACGTCCTCGCCGGAACGGAGCTTCGCCGTCCCGCTCAGGAGCATGATGAGGGCCACGGCCCAGAGTGCCGACATGGCGGACACACCTTCCAGGGGGTTCACGAGGGGTCGCGCGGCCGGTCCCGGCGCCGTGCACGGGACCCGGGTCGCGGAGGCCAGCATATAAGGTGAGGGATGGACGCCCATCGCCGTCGGCGAACCGGTGCCGGCCCTCTCACGGCCCGCCGGGCGCGGCCCGACTTGACCCCGAGGAGACACCGTGGCCTTTTCCGCCCAGCAGTCCATCCCGCACCCGCCGGCGGCCGTGGCAGCCGCCCTGGCGTCCGAGGACTTCCACCGTTCCGTGGTCGAGTCCTTCGGCGGCTCCCTGGTCTCGTTCTCCGTGGAGGGCTCCCCGGAGGGAGCGATGACCGTCACCGCCGTGCGCTCCCTGCCCGCGGACCGGATCCCGGACCGTGTCCCGGACATGGCCCGCAAGCTCATCGGCTCCGCCCTCCAGGTGGAGCAGGTGGAGCGCTGGGACGCGCCCGCCGCGGACGGCTCCCGCGCCGGCACCACCACCATCACCGTTCCCTCCGCCAAGACGACGGCGGACGGCGCCCTCCGCCTGACCGCCGCCGGTGAGGGTTCCCAGTTCTCCGTGGACGGCACCCTCGTCTGCCGGATCCCGCTGGTGGGCTCGAAGCTCGCCGCGAAGGCCGAGCCGATGGTCGGCAAGCTCGTCAATCACCAGGCCCGGGCGCTGTCCTCGTGGCTCGAGCGTGACGGCGGAGCCGCGCGCGGTTGATCTCGTTCTCCCGTCGCCCGGCGCTGTCGAGCTCGGCTCCGCCTGCCCGGCGGGGGCGCCGGGCCCTCCCCTCGCCGGACGCCGTGCTCATCGTGTGCACCGGCAACGTGTGCCGCTCGGCCTATGCGAGCCGGGCCCTGCAGGGCCGGCTGGCGGCTCTGGTCCCCGGCCGGGTGGAGGTCGGCAGCGCCGGCTCCCAGCCGAACCAGGCCCTGACGGTGCCGCCGCCGCTCGTGCGGCTCGGCGCCGAGGCCGGCGTCACCGGGCTGGAAGGCCACCGTCCCGCCGCGTTGCAGCCGTTCATGGTGGCGGAGGCGGATCTCGTGTTGGCCGCGGCTCAGGACCACATGCGCTTCGCACTCCAAGAAGTGCCGCAGGCCGTCGCGCGGGTGTTCACCGTGCTGGAGCTCGCGGCGCTGGTCCGCGCGATGGACCAGCGGGACGGGCGGGACTGGATCCCCGCCGGTCGCGGAGTGCGTGCCTTCGCCGCCGAGGCGGCCCGCCACCGGGCCCTCGCGCGGTCGACCGCCCAGCCCCTCGACGTCGTGGACCCGTTCCGCGGGCCGGTGGAGGGGTACGCGGAGATGATCCAGATCATGGATCCCGCCCTGGAGACCATCGCGGACGCTCTGGCCCGTGCCGTGACCCCGGCCCCCTGAGCGTGGGGCTGAGCCCCCGTCGAGGATGTCGCGGGGCGGGAGGTCAGTGGAACGCCTGCTGGGCGGGCTCGAGACCGTCCGTGACGAGCTTCTCGACGGCGTCCGCCGCGCGGTCCACGTGCAGCGGCAGGACGTCCTGCTCGGGCTTGGTGAAGGGGCGCAGCACGAAGTCAGCCACGTCCATGCGGCCCGGGGGGCGGCCGATGCCGACGCGCACGCGGGCGTAGTCCTTCGTGCCGAGCGAGGCGGTGATGGACTTCAGGCCGTTGTGGCCGCCCTCTCCCCCGCCGCGCTTGAGACGCAGGGTGTCGAACGGGATGTCCAGCTCGTCATGGACCACCACGAGGTCCTCGGGGCCGATCCCGTAGAAGGACGCCAGCGCGGAGACGGGGCGTCCGGAGACGTTCATGTAGCCGGTGGACTTCGCGAGCACGACCCGCGGTCCCCCGATGCCGAGGCGACCCGTGGCCACCACGGCGCCGGCCCGGTGGCGGGTGAACCCGACCCCCATGCGGGAGGCGAGCTCATCCGCCACCATCTGGCCGACGTTGTGACGGGTGCGCTCGTACTCGGGCCCGGGATTGCCGAGCCCGACGATGAGCGTGGTCCCCGTCGTCATGGCGTGATCAGTCCTCGGAGCCCTCGGACTCGCCCTCGGCAGACTCGGCGGCCTGCTCCTCCTGCACGGACTCGTCGCCGAGGTCCTGCTCGAGGACCTCGTTGACGGTGGCGATGGCGATGTCGTCCTCGAGCTGCAGCGTGGCGCCGGCGGGGACCTGCACGTCCGTGGCGTACACATGGTCGCCGGCCTCGCGGCCCTCGATGGAGATGGTGACGGCCTCGGGCAGGTCGGTGGCCTCGGCCTCGACCGGCACGGTGACGTAGTCCAGCACGTACTCGTTGCCGGGGGCGACCTCGCCCTCGACCTGCACGGTGACCTCGACGACGACCTTCTCGCCGCGACGGACCGCGATGAGGTCCAGGTGGTCCACGGTGTCCTTGATGGCGTGGCGCTGGATGTCCTTGGGCAGGACCAGGTGCTCCTCGCCGGCCTCGTTCACGACGGTGAGCAGGGCGTTGGGGTTCCGGACGGCCAGGGTGGTCTCCTGGGCCGGCAGCAGCAGGTGCACGGGCTCCTGGCCGTGGCCGTAGACGACGGCGGGGATCAGGCCGGCGCGGCGGGCCTGGCGGGCGGCGCCCTTGCCGAAGTCGGTGCGGCGGGTGACCTTGATCTTGAGCTGGTCAGACATGATGCGTCCTCCTGTGGGGGTCTCGGCCGCGCAGCCGGGGGCGGCGCGGGATGCGGCCAGGAGGGGGCTTCAGTGCCGCAGCGGGTCAGCATGCTGACGCGCGGCGGCGGCCTCGTCGATCACGGAGCGCACGCTCCCTCGCCTGGGCAACCCGGACAGGATAGCACCGGTGGTGCTCGACGCGTTCAGCGGCCCGCGCGTCGGGACCGCTCGATGATGCGGTCCAGCTTGCGGCGGTGGGCCCGGTCCTTCGCGGGGGCGCCATGGTCCTCCTCGTCCTCCTGGGCGCTCAGCAGGAGTCCGCAACCGAGCACGATGGCGCCGAAGATCGTGATGAACACCTCCCCCAGCTGGAGCGAGGCCACGAGGATGATGAGGGCGGCCGCTTCGACGGCGACACGGGAAGGCGAGCGGTGCGTCCGGGCGAAGGGCCGCAGGCACAGCCAGAGGTAGGCGCCGACCACCACGACCAGGAACGGCCAGCCGCCCTCCACGAGGAGCCCCAGGTAGGAGTTGTGGAAGAACATGGACACGTGGTCCAGGTCCACGAATGCCGTGGAGAGGCCCTGGCCGAAGAAGGACGTCTCCGCCACCTTCTCCACGGACGCCGCCTGGATCTGCGCCCGGAACCAGTCCGTGCCCGTGCGGTCTCCGAAGATGCCGAGGTCGGCCAGGTTCTCCTCGGCCCAGCTGACGAACCAACCCATGACGACCCCCAGTGCGATCCGCAGGACCCGCCCCAGGTAGGGGCTCACGAGGATCCACACGACCGCGCAGAACAGCGCGGCCATCGAGGTCCGCGAGCCGGTGAGGAAGGTCAAGACGGAGCCGGCACCCAGCACGAGGAGTTTCGGGCCCATGCGTTGCATGGTGGCCACGAGCAGCACCGGCAGGAGCGCATAGAAGAGGCCGGAGACGTTCTTGTCCCCGAGGAAGCCGGTGAGGTAGCCCCCGTAGGCGTCCGGGACCAGGCCCGCGTAGAAGAGGGGCACGTTGATCAGTGCACCGGCCGTCATCCCGTAGAGGACGCCCTTGATGTCGATCCTCTCGCTGGCGATGGCGTAGATCAGCAGGATCAGGAGCGTGATCCTCGTGGCGCGACGCGTGGGGTCGAGGTCGTTGTGCACGGTCACCGCGACGAGATACGCCACCAGGGCCAGTGCGACGAGGGCCAGCACGCCGTAGTGGGAGAGGTCCCGGCGGGGCTCTCGGAACGAGGCGAGGAGCAGCAGAAGGATCGCGGAGAACTCTGCGAACGGGATCGGCAGGCCGGGAGCGCTGAACGCCTCCACCACCAGGCCGGTGGCCAGCACGGCCTCGAACAGCCGCGGTGAGGCCGACGTGACCAGCGGGTTCCACGGAGAGCGGGTCCACGCGGCCTGACCGTCCTCGACGAGGCCGAGCGAGGCGTGGCGCCTGGCCGGCCGGGCCTCGGGTGGCGCGACGGCCCCCATAGCGCGGGCAGCCGTCCGGTTATGGGGCGTGCTCGAGCGCATGGTGCGGAACCTTTCATGGACGCCGGGCGATACGCGGCTCAGCGTAGCGCGGTGGCGGGCGTCGTCCCCGGGTCCTCAGACCGTGCGGCGGGTCTTGATACCGTGGACCTGTGCGTTTCCTGGCCACAACGGCCCGCGCATCCCCGTCCATGACCCCCGAGGTGCTCCGTGACGATCGTCGACTTCTTCCGCCTGCTGCGCGCCAACCTCCTCCTGCTGCTGGCGGCCGCCCTCGTGGGGGGTCTGCTGGGCTGGGGCTACTCCGCGCTGCAGCCCCGGATCTACGCGTCCGAATCTCAGGGGCTCCTCGCCGCGCGGAACGCGGATCAGAGCCTCATCGCCGGCAACGGACCCGCCGAGAGCCGGGCTCAGGCCTACGTCGCCCTGATCAACAGCCAGGCCGTGCGTGAACGCGTGGCACAGGACACGGGGCAGGACGGCGACGGCTCGCTCTCCGCGGCGCTCGTCCCCGGGTCCAGCATGATCAAGGTGACCGCCACCTCGACGGATCCCGAGACCGCCGCGCAGCTCGCGAACAGCGCCCTGCAGGCGACGGCGGACGTGGCGGCGGAGGTGGACAAGAACAGCCCCCTGGAGGTCGTGCCCCTGTCGGACGCCCGCGTGCCCTCTGCTCCCGTGAGCCCTGACACCCGGCGCAACGTCCTCGTGGGCGTCGTGGCCGGACTGGGTGCGGGACTCGCCATCGCGGTGCTCCGTCGTCTCCTCGATGTGAAGGTGCGCAGCCGCGCCGACGTGAAGGAGGTCACCGGCGCCGGCGTGATCGGCGCCGTCCCGGAGAACGCCTCCCTGACCCGCACAGGCGAGGAGGCCGTAGACCTCGACCCCCGGGCCGGCGAGGCCATCCGGGCGCTGCGCACCAACCTCAAGTTCGTCTCCGTCGACGAGCCGCCGCGCGTCGTCTCGTTCACGAGCGCGGACCCCTCCGAGGGCAAGTCGACCATCGCCTCGAATCTGGCCCGCGCCCTGGCCCTGGCCGGCGAACGGGTGCTCGTGGTGGACGCCGACCTGCGGCGCCCCCGGCAGCACGACCTCTTCCAGGTGGCGGGCGACGTGGGCCTGTCCGAGGTGCTGGCCGGTGAGGTGCAGCCGGACGACGCCCTCGCGGCCACCGGCATCCCGAACCTCACGCTGCTCCCCGCCGGCCGGACGCCCCCGAACCCGTCGGAGCTGCTGGGCTCGAAGCGCATGCGGGCCCTGCTGAAGCTGGCATCGGAGGACTTCTTCGTCATCGTCGACTCCCCTCCCCTGCTGCCCGTCACGGACGGCTCCCTCCTGGCCACGGCCGTGGACGGGACTGTGCTCGTGGTGCGTCAGGGGCGGACCCGCAAGGACCACCTGGAGGCGGCTGTGGAGAATCTCGCCGCGGTGGACGCGCATCTGCTGGGCGTCGTCATGAACGGCGTCGCGCGCTCCCAGCGCGGCGGCGGCTACTCCTATGGCTACGGGTACGAGAGCACGTACCACAAGTCCTACGAGAAGTACCTGTCGAGCGTCGGCTCGTCCGCGAGGAAGGGGCGGCGTTCACGCCGCAAGGCCCGCACGCGCAGCTGATCGCCCCCACGCACGAAGCCCCCGCCGAAGCCGGCGGGGGCTTCGTCGTGCGAGACGCGGTCAGCGCCTCAGGTACGTCCGCAGGCGTTCGCGCTGGTCCGGGGCGGTGTAGCCGACGGCGGCCAGGGGCCCGAGGTCGAGGGCGCTGTTGGTCGGCCGCGGGGCCACGCCCTCCTTGCCGGCCAGGTACGCGGCGGTGGTCGTGGCGGAGACGCGCGCGGCGTCGTGGCCGGTGTCCTCGAAGACCCAGCGGGCGACGTCGTGCCAGGTGACCACGTCACCGCTGTTGGTCATGTGGAACGTGCCCGTGGGCGCGTCCGTGGTGACCAGGTGCAGCAGGGCGTCGGCGAGGTCGTCCGCGAAGGTGAGACGGCCGTGCTGGTCCGCGACCACGGCCGGGTCGATCCCGCGCTCGGCGAGGGAGGCCATGGTGGCCACGAAGTTCTTCCCCTCCCCGATCACCCAGGACGTGCGGACGATCCAATGCCGCGGCACGGTGCGCACCGTGGCCTCGCCGGCGGCCTTCGACTGGCCGTACACGCCCAGCGGCGCGAGCGGGTGGTCCACCGGGTGCTCCTGCCCCACGGGGAGGGCGCCGTCGAACACGTAGTCCGTGGAGACGTGGGCCAGGGGGACGCCGGCCTCGGTGCAGCGGCGGGCCAGCTCGGCGACGGCGGTCGCGTTGACGGCCCAGGCCTGGGCCCGGCCCTCGGGCGTCTCGGCGGCGTCCACCGCGGTCATGGCGGACGCGTTGACCACGGCGCGCAGGCCGCGGAAGTGCTCCCGCGGCCACGAGGCCGGATCGGTCATGTCCCAGGTGTCCCGGCCATGGGCCTCGACCGGGATCCCCGCGGCCTCGGCGCGGGCCACGAGGGCGCGGCCGAGCTGGCCGCCGGCGCCGAGCACGAGGATCGGGGCGGGCGGCATGGGAGTGACGTCCGCGAGCATCGGGTGGGCGCGGTCCTTGTCCGAGAGCTCGGCGTCCTCGAGCGGGATGGGCCAGGTGATGGCCGCCGTCGGGTCCGCGAGGTTGAGGAACGTGTACTGGCCCTGCGCGTCGGCGGACCAGTGGTCGTTCACCAGGTAGGTGTAGGCGGTGTCCGGCTCGAGCGTCTGGTAGGAGTTGCCCACCCCGCGCGGCACGAAGACGGCCTTCTCCGGGCCGAGCTCCACGGTGGCGACGGCGCCGAAGGACGGCCCCTCGCGCAGGTCCACCCAGGCGCCGAAGATCCGGCCGTGGGCGACGGCCACGTACTTGTCCCAGGGTTCGGCGTGGATGCCGCGCGTGGTGCCGACGGCGTCGTTGAAGGAGATGTTGTTCTGCACCGGGGCGAGCGAGGCCAGGCGGGGGTGCTCGGCGGCGAGGGCGCGGATCTTCTCCCGCTGCCAGTTCTCCTTGAACCAGCCGCGGTTGTCCCCGTGGACGTCGAGGTCGAGGACGAGCAGGCCGGGGATGGCGGTCTCGGTGATGTGCATCAGCGGTGTCCCCTCACTGACCCTGGGCGCGGTACGTGGCCTCGACGGCGGCCTTGGCCGGGCGCCACCAGGCCTCGTTCTCGCGGTACCAGCGGACCGTGTCCGCCAGACCGGCCCGGATGTCCGTGAACTGCGGCTCCCAGCCGAGCTCGGTGCGCAGCGCGGTGTTGTCGATCGCGTAGCGCAGGTCGTGACCCGGACGGTCCGCCACCAGGTCGTAGTCGTCCGCAGGGCGGTCGAACAGCTCCAGGAGGATCTCCACGACCTCCCGGTTGTTCCGCTCCCCGTCCGCGCCGATCAGGTAGGTGCGCCCGATCTCGCCGCGCTCCAGGATGCGCAGCACGGCGGAGGAGTGGTCCTCGGTGTGGATCCAGTCCCGCACGTTCACCCCCTGACCGTAGAGGCGGGGGCGGACGCCGTCGATCAGGTTGGTGATCTGGCGCGGGATGAACTTCTCGATGTGCTGGTACGGCCCGTAGTTGTTGGAGCAGTTGCTCAGGGTGGCCTCCACGCCGAAGGAGCGCACCCACGCACGCACCAGGTGGTCCGAGCCGGCCTTGGAGGACGAATACGGGCTGGAGGGGTTGTAGGGGGTGGTCTCGGTGAACTTCGCCGGATCGTCGAGCTCGAGGTCGCCGTAGACCTCGTCTGTGGAGACGTGGTGGAACCGCTTGCCGTGCTTGCGGACCGCCTCCAGGAGAACGAAGGTTCCGACGATATTCGTCTGGATGAACGGCGAGGGATCGTTCAGCGAATTGTCGTTGTGGGACTCGGCCGCGTAGTGCACGACGGCGTCCGACTCGGCGACCAGGCGGTCCACCAGGGCCGTATCGCAGATGTCCCCGACCTCGAGAGTGACGCGGTCCTCGGGCAGGCCGGCGAGGTTCTCCCGGTTGCCGGCGTAGGTCAGCTTGTCCAGGACGACGACGTCGTGCCCGGTCTCGCGGACGACGTGGTGGACGAAGTTCGAGCCGATGAACCCGGCGCCGCCGGTGACGAGGAGGTGCATGGGGTCAGGTTACAGACGTGGCAGGGGCGCCCGCCTGACCTGCGGGTTGCCCAGGAAGTAGAGTTCCATGCAGGCCCAGAACGCCACCCTGCGCCGCGGACAGACCCAGGAAGGGGCCATGACTGTTCCAGAGCTCACCGTCATCATTCCGTGCCATCGCAGTGGGCCCCGGCTCGACCTGCAACTTCGAGCGTTGAACGAACAGGTGGACCCACCCGCCTTCGAGGTGGTGCTCTGCGACAACGGTGGCAACGAGGATCTTCCGGATCGTCTGGCCGCCGCAGGCCCATTCCGTCACCCTATGCGGATCATCAAGGCCGACGAGCACCCCGGTGCCGCGTATGCCCGCAACCGAGGGCTGGCATCGACGACTGCCCCGCTGGTGGGATTCGTAGACGACGACGATCTCGTCCATCCGCATTGGGTGCGCCGCGCCGTCGAGGTTCTGGAGAACCATGCCGTAGTGAGCGGCGGTGTGGTTCTCCGCACCGACGACGAGCTGGATGGGCTGGACTACGGACGCCTTCTGGAGATCCTCGTCGCCGGCACGGGTCCCGTCCCTCCCGCGCCAGCCGGCAGGGGGTCCATGGGGCCGGCCCTGTTGGGAGGGAATTTCGTGGCGCGACGGGAAGCGGTCCTCCGCGTGCACGGGTTCGACGCGGCATTGGTCCGCGGCGCGGAGGACAACGACCTTGCGTATCGCCTCACCCACGCGGGATACACGATCATGGACTACGGAGCCATGAGCATCTTGTACTGCGTGCCGGGGCCCGGACGCTCTCGGCTGAAGAAGCGCTTCCGCGCTGGGTCGGCCTTGGCCCAGGCCGTGGCAGCTCGCGGAGCATGGACCGAGACGGCGGAACTACGCCGTCCCCCGATGGGTGAGCTGGCGCGCAGCCTCGGAGGGCTCGCCCGCATGGCCCTCGGCCTGACCGAGCGGGACGTCGACGGCGCCCTCACTCGCGCCTCGACCGCCGTCGGCCTGAGCGAGGGATGGGTGCGATATCGTCTTCTCCGCCGACCCGCGGACACCCTGATCGGGCTCGGGCTCGAGGAGTCCGCGTGAGAGGTGGTGCGACGGCGGCGCCTCCTAGCCGCCGAACAGTCATGATCTCCCCGCTCATCCCCGCGATCGGATCGCAGGAATCGGCCGGCGAGAAGCTGGCCCTCGAGGTTGTCAATACGCTCGCGACACGAGGGCCGGTCACGGTCATCTCCCGAGACGGGGGTGCGAACCGGCGCGCCATCGCACGCGGAGTCGATGTCGACCATCTGCTGACGCGGGAGGACCGCACCCCGAACAGGGCCGACCGCCTCCGGGCGGCGGCCCGCCTCCAGCCGCCCGTCAGCCACGCGGTCCTGCCGAGCCATCGGGACCTGCTCACCGCAGCGGACCTCATCGATCTCCAGTGGGAGGAGTCCGGCCTCCTCGCACCCGCCCTGCGCCGTCTCGCCCCTCAAGCCCAGGTGGTCGTCACGCTGCATGACGTGCTGTCCCAGCGCTTCAGCCGCCATGCCCGCAGTCTTCCTTCTGCGGCCCGCCGCGCCGCCTGGTCAGCGCGGGCCGCGATGGCCCGGGCAGCGGAGCGCCGGATCCTTCGGTACGCGGACGACGTGATCGTGCTCAGCGAGAAGGACCGCGACCTCCTCCCATCCCCGCGGGGCCGAGCGCGCGTCCATGTGATCCCGCCCCCCATCCCGGGCGAGCTCCGTCCCCCACGCGACACAGACTCGAGCCGGCCCCCGACGTTGCTCTTCGTCGGGTACATGGCCCGGTGGGAGAACCAGGACGCCGTGCGCTGGTTCACGGACGAAGTGCTCCCCGGCGTGCGTCGCTCCCGACCGGACGCGCGGGTCGTGGTGGCCGGCGGGGGAATTCCAGAGGCCCTGGCCGCCCATCTGAACGAGTGCGGCGTCGAGACGCCGGGCTTCGTGGAGGATCTTGACGCTCTGTATCGCGACTGCACGGCGGTGATCGCACCATTACGCCTGGGAGCGGGAGTGAAGTTCAAGGTCGTGGAAGCGATGATCCGGGGTATCCCGACCGTGACGACATCCGTCGGGCACGAAGGCATCGAACCCAGGGACGGGACCATGGTGGCAGACGATCCTGCTGCATTCGCCGAGGCGACGCTCTCCCTGCTGGCCGATGTCGGCGCCGCCGACCAGGCAGCGCGAGCGGGAGCTTCTCACGTCGCCGATCAGTATGGCCCCATCGCCTTCCGCCGCCGACTCTTCGAGGTGTACCGCTGAACTTCTGCCCTCTGCCGACCGTATGGGCCGCCCTTTCCCGACGGGTCAGGCTACGGCCCACCCCCGACGCCGGATGGCTCCATCCACCTGCTTCCACATATGGGTGTAGGTGAAATGCCCCGTTGCCAAGGTGGCGGCGTTGTGGCCCAGACGACGGCGTCTCTCCGGATCAGTGGAAAGCTCGGTGAGCACCCTCTTCCATCCCTGCACGTCACCCGGCTGCACGAAGACGGCGGTGTCATCTGTGAAGTACTCCCTCATCGCCGGCGTGTCCGTCAGGACCAGACACGCTCCCGTCCCCGCAGCCTCGAGAGCGACCGTCTGGCCGCTCGGGTAGGCCATGACGTGGGTGGGGATCGCCACCACAGCGGCAGAGGCGACGACCTCGCGGTACCGCTCGAACGGCACGCGTCCGTGGAAGACGACCTCTGAAGGCGGCTCGGCACCATCCAGGTACCCGTCGCCGGTGTACATGTGGAGCTTCAGTCCCGAACCCCTCACGCTCTCGACGAGTGTGGGGAAGTCTCGTCCGCGGTCGACCCCGACGGAGACGATGCCCTGACGATTTTCGAATGAGGCGACCGGAAACTGCCCCGGGTTATAACCGAAACTGACGGCCTCGACCCTTTTTCTGTCGAAACCCGCCTCGACCAGGATTTCCACCTGATTCCGCGAGAGCACGATGATCAAATCCACCCCGCTGTACGCCGCCACCACACCTGACCGCTGCGCGGTGGGCATCCGCTGGAGTTCATCCGCAAGCCAGCAAGCGATCATGACGAGAGGCCTCCCGGCGTAAGGCGCCACGCCGCGACGCTTGGCCCAGGAGGCCGCGAGTGCCTCCTTCTCCAGGAAGGCGAGAACCAGGTCGGAGCGCCAGGCCTTCCAGATCGACCGGACGGCCTTGTCCATCGGTCGCCCAGATCTGTGCTCCACGACATCCCGGACCTTCCGGTGAACACGATTCCCCGCTGGCCCGACTTCGACGAGGTCATAGCCGAACTGGCAGAGCTGGTCGATCCCGTAGGGGCCGTCCGCCGCCCGACCAGAGGTTAGGACCAGACAACGGGTGTTCACGGGTGCCTCCCGGGTGGCATCGCGGATGGGGAGCAGTTCCTTCGCAGACTCGACTAGGGACCGTCGGTGAAGAACTGGCCTCAGCGTACCTGCACCACCCCGCCCTAGGATGGGACTACCGACGATCCCGGGGCCTGATCCGGGTTAGTCATGACCATGAAGAAAATACTGCGCGAGCTACCCGACGTGATGGAGTCACCCCGTTCAGGCGGCGGGATGCAGCCCTCGCAACTGGGAGGCCGCTTGCCGCGACCACTCCCGAAGGGGCCACCCCCGTGGCTCGCGAATTCGGCCCCGATCGATTCCGTGCCCGCTTCCAGGAGGTGTACCGATGAAGCCCACCGTGAGCGTCATCATCCCGTGCTATAACGCCGAGGCATGGGTCACCAAGCAGGCGACCGCCGTCCTCGCTCAGCTCGATCCTTCGGACGAGCTGGTGCTCGTGGACAATCGCTCCACCGACGGCACCCCCGCACTGCTCGCTGAGGCGTCGGCTGCCGACCCGCGAGTGCGTGTCGTTGAGGCTACCGAGCGTCAGGGTGTCAATCATGCTCGCAATACCGGTCTCGCCGCAGCCGGCGGTGACATCCTCCTCATCTGCGACGCCGATGATGCCCTCCACCCGGGCTGGGTCGAAAGCTTCCGCCGCGTGTTGGCCGAGGATTACCTTGCCGGAGGGGCATCGACGCCTGTCGACGTCGATGGACGACGGCTTGGACCCGATCTTGGGCTCCTGCGGGTCTTTGGTGGCCCCCCCTATCCCTTGGGGGCCAATATGGGGATGACTCGTGTCGTTTACGAGACAGTGGGTGGATTCGACGAATCCTTCACCGGGGGACACGATGAAGCAGATTTCGCCTGGCGCGCCGCCGCGGCAGGGTTCCCCACGCAGTTCGTCCCCGAGGCACGCATCGACTATCGGCAGCGCTCTGATGCCCAGGGCCTCACCGCTCAGCGCCGCAACTACGCTCGCACCTCCATCCAGCTGTGGACCCGGCATCAGGCGGTTGCCGACCCACAGGGGGTGAGTTTCAAGGGCGCCCTACGGGGGGTCTTGACCTCACTCCCCCGGCTAGTGCGCTCCCGTCGCAACAAGGGCGCCACCCTGGAGGATGCGGCCGCCTGGGGATGGAACCTGGGCCTCCTGGAGGGCCACCTTCGATACCGGGTATTCGGTCGCCCACCCCAGGCACTCATCCCCCCAGCCATAAGGACGCCTACTTCCTGATATCGGCCGATCTCACGCGGGGGCGGTCCGCTCCTCGAACACGGATGAAGTCGAATCATCCCGCGCGGCGGGCTGCCCACGCCGTCCGTACCATCTCATCGAGGGAGTGACGGTTCCTCCAGTTGATGTCCCTCGCGGCGAGGGATCCATCTGCCACGATCCGCGCAGGGTCGCCCTTCCGGCGGGCCTCGACCTTCGGGGAGATGTCCCTCCCGGTTACGCGGGAGACAGCCTCCACGATCTGCCGCACTGAAGTTCCCTCCCCGGAGCCAAGGTTGTAAACCGGCGCAAGTTCAGCCTCCCGCCCCAATGCGAGGGCAGCCGAGACGTGAGACGCCGCTACATCCTGCACGTGCACGTAGTCCCGCACACAGGTTCCGTCCGGGGTCGGGTAGTCGGTGCCGAAAATATGGGGTGACACCCCTCTTTCAATGGCGGCGAAGACCAATGGAAAGAGGTTGTGGGGACTCAGGTCTGAGATCGCGCAGGGTCCGCTGCCGACCACGTTGAAGTATCGGAGACTGGTGTGCCGGAGGCCAGTGGCTGATCCCTGGGCTGCGATCATCCACTCTCCGATCAGCTTGCTCTCTCCGTAGGGGGACTCAGGGGCCGTCGGCGTCTTCTCTGTCACGATTTCGACTGCAGGTGTTCCGTAAACGGCTGCCGAAGAGGAGAAGACGAGGGCATCTACCCCGCTTTCGCGCATTGCTTCCAGGACGCTCAAAGTCCCCTGCACGTTGGTCCGATAGGTATGGAGAGGCTCACGCATCGAGACTCCCGCGTACTTGAAACCCGCCACGTGCACCACGCCGCTTACGTCATACCCGCGCATGATTGCCGAGAGGGCAGGGGTGTCGAGGATGTTCTCCCGAACGAGCGGGACGTCGGACGGCACGAATCGCGCACGCCCCGTAGAGAGGTCGTCCACAACGACGGCAGGAATCCCTGCTGCACGAAAGGCGTATGCCACATGCCCGCCGATGTATCCGGCCCCACCCGTGATCAACCAGGTCATTTTCTCCCACTCGTTTCATTCAGAGAAAGCCACCCATCAACGGTGTGCGACCTACCTCGTACTCTGGCGCCTCCCTGATTCTGCCGCCAGAGACCCAGGAAAGCCACTAGAGTCGGCGCTATGAAGGGCATCATCCTCGCCGGCGGCACCGGGTCGCGTCTGCACCCCATCACGCACGGCATCTCGAAGCAACTGGTCCCGGTGTACGACAAGCCGATGATCTACTACCCGCTCTCCACGCTCATCCTGGCGGGGATCAGCGACATCCTGGTGATCACCACCCCGCACGACGCGGAGCAGTTCCAGCGGCTCTTGGGGGACGGTTCCCAGTTCGGCGTGAGCCTCTCCTACGTCCAGCAGCCCTCACCGGACGGCCTCGCGCAGGCGTTCATCCTCGGCGACGAGCACATCGGCGACGACCGGGTGGCGCTCGTGCTCGGGGACAATATCTTCTACGGGCCCGGCATGGGCCAGCAGCTCCGCCGGCACACGGAGGTGGACGGAGCCACGGTCTTCGGCTATTGGGTGGCCGATCCCACCGCCTACGGCGTCGTGGAGTTCGATGAAGCCGGCAAGGCAGTGTCGCTGGAGGAGAAGCCCAGGGACCCCAAAAGCAACTACGCGGTCCCCGGCCTTTACTTCTACGACAACGACGTGGTGCAGATCGCGAAGAACCTCAAGCCCTCCCCCCGCGGCGAGCTGGAGATCACCGACGTCAACCGCGTGTACCTCGAGCGAGGCACGCTCAACGTCGAGGTCCTGCCCCGGGGCACAGCGTGGCTGGACACCGGGACGTTCCATGACCTCAACGACGCGTCCAATTTCATCCGCACGATCGAATCCCGTCAGGGCCTCAAAGTCGGCTCCCCCGAGGAGGTCGCCTGGCGCCAGGGGCTGCTCACCGATGAGGAACTGCGCCAGCGCGCCGAGCCCCTGGTGAAGTCCGGCTACGGCCGCTACCTGCTCGGCCTGCTCGACCGGGCAGATCCCATCGGCGGGGTCTCCCGCTGATCTTCACCGTCCCATCCGACTGTCCTCCTGAAGAGGTGTGAGATGACCCCCCGGATCTCCTTCGTGATCCCCACGTTCAACGACGACCCGGCTCATCTCCGCCAGGCGATCGCTTCGGCGGCGGCGCAATCCGTGCCGGCCGAAGAGATCATCGTGGTCGACGACGGGTCCACGCGGGCCGATCTGCTCGAGTTCCTAGGAACGACGGAGGAGAGGATCCAGGTCCTCCACCAGCCGAACGGCGGACCGTCAGCGGCTAGGAACGCGGGGATCACCCGTGCCACAGGGGACTGCATCATCACGCTGGACGGCGATGACTGGATGGACCCTCATTTCGCGGCGGAAGCAGTGCGTGTTCTCGAGGACCCGTCCGTGGAGATCGCCTTCCCGTCCACGCGGCACTTCGGCCGCGAGGAGTCCGTGCGCCATGTCAGCACGGACTACGTCCTCAAGGACTTCATGGAGATGAACAAGGTCCCCTCCGCCGCCATGTTCCGGCGAGGCCGCTGGGCAGAGGTCGGCGGCTACCTGGAGTCCCTGCGACACGGGATGGAAGACTACGAGTTCTGGGTACGGATCCTCCGCGACGGCGGAGTCGCCCGCCCCGTCCCCACCGCCCACCTGCATTACCGCGCGAAAGAGAATTCCCGCCTCGCCACCCTCGGGACGCATGCGGTGCGAGACACCCATCAGGCCATTGTGGAAGCGAACCCGCAGCACCACGCGATCCTCCTGGAGGCGGCTTTCCTCCGTCTGGAAGAGATGTACGCCCTCCACCTTGAATACCGCTCCTATGTGCACAAGTGGCAGGACCGATTCCGCCCCCTCATCCGTGCGAGGGACCTGGCAAAGAAGACTGTTCGGCGAACGCGCTAGGCATTTCGGCGATGAGTTCCTGCCCCCGGTCAGATCCGCGATACGCCCCCGGTCGCCCAGGCTAGGATTCGACGCATGGAGAACACCCCGCCCGTTCCTCCGCCGTCTGACGGACGTGTAGGGATCGTCATCCCGGTATACAACACCGGGGCCCTGGTGCTTGGGGCAGCCCACAGCGCCCGCGTTGCTCTGGGCAACACGGAGAACGTCGTCATCGTGGATGACGGGAGCAGAGATCCGGACACACTCGCTGTCCTCGACTCACTCCGCCAGGAAGGCTTCCACGTCATTCGGCAGTCCAATGGGGGGGTCAGTTCAGCCCGCAATACGGGCGTCCGACAGCTGGTGACGCCCTACGTCATCGCGCTGGACAGCGATGATGAGGTCATGCCCGAAGCGCCCCGTGCGATGGCGGAGATCCTCGACCGCCGAAGCGACGTCGCCATCGTCACGGGGGGCGCCTTCGAAGTGGTCGACGGACTCGAGCGTCTGAGCCCCCCGCCCCCTCGTCCTGTCACCCGAGTCGCCATGCTCGGCGGCTCCCTATTGGCGATGGCCTCGATGTTCCGGCGCTCCGGATGGGAAGCCGTAGGAGGCTTCCCGGAGGGTCTCTCGATGGGCGAGGACTGGGTCTTCTGGATGCGCCTTCTCCGTGCCGGCGGGAAAGCCGAGATCCTGGACACCCCTATCGCGCGTCGTCACCTCGGCGAACACCAGGTGACGCGCGGCTATATCGATCCCCGGCAGAGTGCCCGGGCTGCCGCGATGGTGCGCACCGAGAACCCCGACCTCTACGTGGGCCGCAAGGCCGAACTGATCGAGAGCCTCAACGCGGCGGAGCTCCAACTGGCCGCCTACCGCCACGCTTACCGCCATGTCGACCGACTCAAAGCCAGAATTCGCCGCGGCCTCGGACGTCACTGATTCATCCCGACATCGTTTCACCGTTCTACATTTCCGCTCAGAGGAGAGACATGTCCACGGTCAGTGTGATCATCCCCTGCCATCGCGAGGGGCCCTTCCTCCGGGAGACCGTGGACTCCGCGCTCAACCAGACCCATCAGGGGACCGACGTCATCGTGGTGGCCGACGGGGTGAGCGACCCGGAGACCAGGCTCGTTCTGGACGAGATCTCCACACAGGAGAGAGTCCAGGTGCTTCACAAGCACCAGGGCGGCGTCTCATCGGCCCGGAACGCGGGGATCCGCCAGTCGGACGCCGAGTACCTCATCTTCCTCGACGGCGACGATCGGCGCGATCCGAGCTTCGCCGAATCCGGGCTCGCGATCTTCCGCGACCACCCGGCCGCGTACATCGCGGGCGGTCAGACCCTCATGTTCGGGACCATCACCGGCCTCTACGGGCCGGAATTCAGTCTCGGCCAGTTCCTGAACGAGAGCCTTCTGCAGGTGGGCCAGATGGTGCGCCGAGAGGATGCCCTTCGCGCGGGCGGTTTCGACGAATCCCTGCGCCGCTATGAGGACCAGGACTTCTTCATGAAGATCCTGTCCCTCGCCCCGGATCCCCACCATGCTGTGGTCCAGGTGCCGCGTCCGCTCTACTACTACCGCAAGCATGACCAGTCTGAGACCGCCTCCGGGGACTACGCCGTGGACCTGCAGTGCCAGGCCACTGTCTTTTGCAACAACGCCCGGTTCATCGCGGAGCCCGCCGAAGAATTCATCGAGTGGCGCGTCGGCAAGGTGTCCATGCTGAACCATTTCCGTCACCGGTACGGGCGCATGGAGAACCGGATCTCCCGCCTCGGAGGGATCGTCCGGCGCCTTCGGCACCCCCGCTGACGCTGCGCGAGGCGTGGACTCCCGTCACGGGGTGATCCGCGCCAGCTCCTCATGGATCCGACGTGCGAAATCGCCCTCGGAGAACCGGGCGGCGTGCGCCCGCATGCGCGCAGGGTCCCAGGGGTGCGCCAGCGCCCGCGTGATGCCGCCGGCCACCGCCTCCACCGTCGGCTCGTCCACGAACACCCCGTTGACGCCGTCCACGATGGTGTCCAGATAGCCGCCCGCGCGCAGCGCCACGGTGGGCACGCCCCACGCGCTCGCTTCAAGCGGCGTGATCCCGAAGTCCTCGTGGCTCGCGGCGATCAGTGCCGTCGCGTGCGCGTACGCCCAGCGCAGCTGCGCGTCGGTGAGGTCCTGGCCGAACACGACGTCCTCCCCCGCCATCGCCCTCAGCCGGGCCTCCTCGGGGCCCTTGCCGATCACCACGAGCGGCCGCCCCGCGCGGGCCGCTGCCTCGATGGCGACGTCCACGTGCTTGTACGGCATGAGTCGCGCGACCGACAGCAGGAAGCCGTCCTCCGCCAGCCGCTCGGCACCGGGGATCGGCTCCTGCGGGCCATCCGTGCTCACGGAGTGCGGCGGGAACACGAGGTCCACGCCCTCGAGCCCGTAGACGTCTTCGATCCTCTTCTTCACTACCGTGGAGTTGGCCACATAGCGTGATCGGCGCCGGACGGCCGCGCGGTCCCACATCTGCAGGCCCGGCCGCAGCACGCGGGCGATCCGGCCCTTGATGCTGTTCCGACCGCCCTCGCCCAGGTAGTCATCCAGCAGGTAGACCCAGCGCGCCGGGGTGTGGCAGTAGACGAGCGTGGCGCCGTCGTAGCGGAATCCGTGCGCCCAGCCGGACGTCGAGACGACGGCGACCGGCTCCTTCACGTGCATCAGCGAGGAGGCCAGGGGCAGCAGCGGTAATGCTCTCCGCGGGTCCTTCCGCAGCAGCCCCACCCGGTTGAGGGGCGAGGTGATGATGTGCGCGTCCTTGAATTCGGGGAACGTGCCCTCGGGGTCGTAGAACGTCGTGTAGATGGGCGCGTCCGGCCACATCCGGTGCAGGGCGAGCACCACCCGTTCCGCCCCGCCCTTCTGGGTGAGGTAGTCGTGGGCGATGGCGATCGTTGCGGGGGTCTGTTCCGACATCGTGTCTCCTCAGATGGCCCGTTGCGCGCGGTGGGGACGGGCCCGTCCGGCCTCGGCGGCACCCTCCACCTGGAGGGCGATGAGTCGACGGGCGAGCCCCCGGGGCAGGTGGTCCGCGACGGCGTCGATCAGCGCACTGGAGCGCGTGAGCGTGGCTTCGGTGGCGCCCAACGCCACCAGGCGCACGGCAGCACCCCACACGCCTCGCGGAGCACCGATGGTGCCGAGCGGTGCCGCCCCGTGCTTGCTCACGAACAGGTTCCGCGCGGCCGTGCCGTGCAAGGCCCGCACCGCCTTCGAGTGCGTCGTCACGGCGGCAGCGTGGTGCCGGGTCTCCAGCTCGGGGCGGATCACCACGGGATAGCCTGCCGCGTGCAGCCGGTAGCCGTAGTCGATGTCCTCCCACCCGTACTGCCGGTAGTCCGGGTCGTAGCCGCCGATCTGCTCGTGCAGGGCACGGGGGACGGACACGTTGCCGGCCCAGTGCCGCCACTGCCGATCCGCTGGCAGCGCATACGCGTGCTCGCGGTGCAGGATGTCCTGGGCGTCACCGTAGGCGCGCTGATACGGGGTGGGCTCCAAGACGTTCACGTAGAGTCCGATCGCTCCGCCAGGCCCGCCCGCGTGCGCGGCCACGTGATCCCGGATGTAGTGGGGCCCGGGCTCCAGGTCGTCGTCGGCCCGGATGAGGATGCGGCCGGACGTCGCGTCGGCGCCGGCGTTGAGCGCGGCGACCCGTCCGCGGTTCTCGCCGAAGACGGTCCAGCTCAGGTCCAGGCCCGGATACTCCGCGGCCAACTGGGCGAGCACCGCTTCCGACCCGTCCACGTCCCCGTCCACGACCAAGTGGACCTCGAACGGCGGGGCGTCCTCCTGCGCGGCGAGGGCGCCGATCAGGCGCGGCAACCGCTGGGCGCCGCCTCGGCTGGGGACGATCACGCTGGCCTCGGGGGTCAGGGGCGTCTCGGTCATGAGTCCTCCGCGGGGGTCATAGGGACAGGTCATCCAGGAGCTCGGCAACGGCGGCGCGGCCGGCCTCAGGTGAGAACAGCGACTCCCAGCGGTGCCGCTGGGAATGGGCCACCGTCCCCAGATCGATCGCTCGTACCGCCCGCAAGCAATTCGCGAGCGCGGCAGCGTCCCGCTGCGGAACAACGAAGGGGTGTTCGCTGCCGACCACCTCGGGAACGGCCCCCGCATCGGAAGCCACCACCGGAACGCCCGCGGCCATCGCCTCGGCCGCCACGAGGCCGAAGACCTCGGCACACTGCGACGGCACGGCCAGCACGTCCACGGAGGACAGGAACTCGGCGGTGTCCTGCCAGCCGAGCACCTGGACGTCCTCACCCGCCGCCTTCAGGGCGGTGGCGAGCCGCTCGGCTTCGTCATCCGCCACGAACCGGCTCTCCCCCGCGACGCGGAACACGAAAGCACCCGGGTCGGTCTTCCGCAGCAGCGCGGCGGCCTCCAGCAGGGTGACGATGCCCTTGTCCTCGGACAGCCGGCCGAGGAATCCCACGGTCACCGGCTCATCGGCACCGCGGGCCCGCCCTGCCTGCGGCGCCGTCGGGGCCGGAACCCAGTTGTGGAGCACGCGGGCCCCGCGGATGCGGTCCGCCGCGAACCGGGACGGCACGAGGACCACGAGCGCGCCGGGACGCGCCAGGACGGAGAACACGCGCAAAACCGGCTTCTCGGGCACCTGGTGCAGGTGCACGATCCGGCGCGGCCGTCCGGCCAGCGCCGTCGCCGGCAGCAGCCCGTTGCACCACGCGATGTCGTCCCCGCCTCGGCCACGGTCCCAGGCCCGGAGAGCCCGCATGTACCCCAGGCGTCCGGTCCCACCCATGCGGGCCACGTCGAAGCCGTCCGCGGCGAGGCGATCGGCGGTCTCGGCCGGGTGCGCCGGGGCCGCGACGCCCACGTCTCGCCCGAGCTCGCGCAAGGCCGTGGCGAGGTGGTGGAGCATGACCTCGCCGCCGCCCACCTCGCCCTGGTTCGCCAGGATCCAGATGCGTCCGGTCATCGGGCCGGCTCCAGGGATCGGGGATGTCCGGTCCGCGCGTCCACGACGGAGCGGACGCGGGTCAGCCCCCGCTTGGCCGCGCGGCCGAGGTGCTCCTCACCGTACTTCTGCAGGGCCCAGGCGAGCACGGAGACCACGGCCAAGGCCACGAGCATGGCCATGTTCCGGCCCGCGTACGGCCAGATCGCGTGGATGATGATGTATCCGGGGATGGCGTGGAGGATGTAGAGGGAGTAGCTGATCTTCCCATACCACTGGACAGGGGCCAGGAGCAGCACGGACGTCCTCTTCCGCAACATCACCGTGACTGCGAGGAGCACCACCACGAGGACCTCGAGGGCCAAGGGCATCCCCCGCATGACGAACGTGCTGCCCACCGCGGACCCCGCGGCCGCCGCGACCCAGCCGCGGTGCCGCCCCGTCTGCCGCGCGATGTACAAAGCCATCCCCAGCACGAACAACGGGGCGTACTCGGCCACGGTGGCGTTGTTGAGGAGTTTCACCCACATGGGGTCCCGCTGAGGGTCCGAGCCCACGTGCGGCGCGGTGAACAACACAACGGCCCACGAGATCACCGACCACGCGAGGCTCCCCCACAGCACCACGCGGTCCGAAAGGCGGCAGCGTGTGAGATACAGGAGGACCAGGATGATCACGTAGAACTGCATCTCCACCGCGAGCGTCCAGTAGACGTCCACCACGTTGTCCACGCCGACCCACCGCTGGACCATCGTCAGGTTGACGAGGGCCTGGCCCCACGTGAAGGGGAAGCCGGGCACCGGGTGCAGCAGGAGCAGCACCACGGCGAACACCAGGGAGATCCAGTACGGCGGATAGAGCCGGGCGGCCCGGGAGATGGCGAAGTCGCTCGGCCGGTCGGCCCGCCGGGCGGACATGAAGATGACGAACCCGGAGATGATGAAGAACAGCTGCACGCCCGCCGCACCCCAGGCCGCGTCGTGGAACGCGGCGGGATCCTGCGGATAGTGCGAATTGTGGGCACCTGTGTAGTGCGAGAACACCACGGCCAGCGCCGCGATCCCCCGAAGGCCGTCCAGCTCCCGGAACCGGGGCCCCGGCACTCGCTTCTCGGCCGGAACCACCGAGGCCGCCCCCGGCTCGTTCGGGCTCGCCGCGGTCATCGGGTACCCGCCTTCCCCACCCGGCGCCCGAGCACCTCGAGGGTCGCCTCGGCGGTCGCCCGGGCCATGGTCTTCACGTCGTCCACGCGCACCTCACCCGGGCCGTCGGCGGCGGCACGCACGACGGCGTCGGCGATGGCCGCCGGCGTGGTCTCGCGGACCAGGCGCTCGGGGGGCAGGATCTCCCCGTTGCCGCCCACGTCCGTGGCGACGGCGGGCAGGCCGGCGGCCGCGGCGTCGAGCAGGGTGTAGCTGAGGTTCTCCCACGCGGAGAGCTGCACCAGCACGTCGTGCTCGGCCATGGTCTCCCACGGCTCCACGAAGCCGGGCAGGTCGACCGCATCCGCGACACCGAGGTCCTCGGCCTGCGCACGCAGCGCCGCCGCGAGCGGCCCGGTGCCGGCCAACGTCAACCGCGCCCCGGGGTCGCGCTCCAGCAGGGCGGGCAGTGCGGCGATCAGCCGGTCGAGGTTCTTCTCGGGGGCCAGCCGGGACAGGGAGAGGATCCGCAGCCCTTCCCCCGGTGCGCGCCGCCGCCCCGCGGCCGCGGCGCGCACCGCGGGCACGTCCACGCCGTTGCGCACCACGGTGAGAGGCGCCCCCGCACCCCATTTGCGGCGGAGCACGTCCGCGGTGGACTGCGCCACCGCGATCACGAGGTCCGTGCCGCGCAGCCGGGCGCGGTGCGCGGCGTTCTTCACCCGGGCCGCCGCGGCGCGGTTGTACAGCCCATCGTCCGGGGCGATCCCGTGCTCGGTGCTGAGCAGCGCCGGAGCACCGGGCCGCCGCACGGCCCGCTCCGCGCCCAATGCGGTGAAGGCCGCAAGGTCGGCGTAGGCCAGGTGCGTGTGGACCGCGGCCGGGCGCAGGGTGCGCACCGCCGTCCGGAGCGTGCGCACCGAGGCGGCCAGACCGGCGTCGGGCCCGACGGCCCCGGTGAACACCGCCGCGCCCTGCTCGCGCAGGCGCTCGGCGAGCGGCCCCTCGGGGCAGAGCACCGCCAGACGCAGACCGGGCAGGCCCACGCGCGCGACGTCGAGGACGTGCCGGGCCACGCCGCCGAGGTCGGCGACGGGCACCACCCAGAGCGTCAGCGGGGCCGGGGTGGTCGTCGCGGCCTCGGGGATCACAGCCACTGCTCCAGGCGGTCCAGGGCCGTCCAGAAGCCCTCGCCGTTGTTGATGTGGCCCTGCCAGATCTCCGGGATGAAGCTCACCCCGGGGGCCAGGCGGTCCAGCTGCTCGCACAGCACGGGCCAGTCGACGTCGCCCTCGCCGATCTGCGGTCCCTCCCCGTCCACACCGGTGGCGTCCACGAGGTGCAGGTGGATGGTGTGCGGGGCCAGCTTCTCCACCATCTCCGAGAAGGGGATCCCCAGGAACGTGGCCGAGAGCTTGGAGTGGGAGATGTCCAGGCACAGCGGCACCCCCGTGGCCTCCACGAACGCCACGGTGTCGTCCGGGTCCATGAAGAGGTTGTGGTACTGCTGACCGCCCATCAGCCACGGGAACGGCGGCAGCGTCTGCGCGGCGATCCGGATGCCGGAGGTGTCCAGGCGCTGCACGGCCTCGGCGATGCGCTCGTACTTCGGCAGCCGCTCCTCCGGGCGGATGTGCCGGTCCAGGGTGAACCCGCCCATGGTGATGACCATGATGGGCTCCTCCTCGTTCGGGAACCAGCGCTTCAGGTCCCGGGTGATGTCGATCGTGCGCTGCACCTCGGCGATCGAGCGCTCCCATACGGCGTCGTCGTCGCTGGCCAGATCCACGAGGAAGTCGCCGGAGAAGATGTCCGGCAGGTGGGTGGTGAAGCCCATCGGCATGGGCTCGCGGAACACCGAGTCGATGTCGATCTCGAGGTCCTTGTAGGAGAAGTGAAACTCCAGGAAGTCCGGGGTGCAGTCCTTCGTCAGCGCCTCGACGTCGTGATAGCGCACCGGCAGACCCCAGGGGCGCCGGAACTGGAACTGGCGACCGGTGGGCACCGTGTCCGTGAGGTCGCCGGCGAAGAAGAAGTCGCCCTCGGCCATCTCGCGGTGCAGCGTGCGGCCGACCAGGCGCGGCAGCTCGTTGGGCTGCAGGCCGCGGCCCGGGGACTTCACGGTCACGTCGTCGGCGGTGATCGTGGCGCCGGCCCGCAGCGGACGGGCCGCCACCAGGGACTTGGCCAGGTTGATGCGGTTCATCGCCTCGCCCGTGGAGACCACGCGCTCGGTCCCGACGCCGATCGACTCCTCGATGTCCCGGGTCTGCCGGACCATCTGCGCGAACTCCTCCGGCAGCAGGGAGACCTTGTGGTCGTTGCCCTCGAGCCCGCGGTCCACGGTGAAGTGCTTCTCGATGATCGAGGCCCCGCGGGCCACCGCGGCCAGGGCCACGTGGAAGCCGCGCTCGTGGCCCGAGTAGCCCACCGGCGTCTGCGCGATCTCCGCGAGCCGGTCCAGGTAGGCCAGGTTCACGTCCTTGTAGGGGGCGGGGTACGTGGACTGGGCGTGCAGCATCGCGAAGGGGACGCCGGAGGAGCGCACGAGGGCCACCGACTCGCGGATCTCCTCCTCCCGGGACATGCCGGTGGAGAGCACCATCGGCAGGCCGGAGGCGGCCGCGTCCCGGAGCAGACCGTGGTTCGTCAGGTCCGCCGAGGCGATCTTCACGCCGTCCACCGGGTACTCGCGCAGCACCCGCATGGACGGGGCGTCCCACGGGGTGCACATCAGGGCGACGCCGGCGTCCCGGACGTGGTCGAACACCCGCACCATGTCCTCGGCGGAGAGCGAGAACTTGGCCAGCTCGTCCAGGGTGCGCTGGGCCCCCAGGTCCTCACCGGCGGTGGCCGCACCGGACTGCCGGTACAGGGCGTCCATGTCCCGCAGCTGGAACTTCACGGCATCCGCGCCCGCCTCGACGGCCAGGTCCACGAGACGGCGGGCCAGGTCCACATCGCCCTGGTGGTTGTTGCCGATCTCCGCGATCAGGAACGCCGGGTGGCCCTCCCCGATCCGGTGCCCGCCGATCCGCAGCTCCGCCTCCCGGTTGATCGCCAGGGCTGTCAGGCGGCCGCGCTCGTCCAGGAGCGGCAGGTGCAGCGCCCCGGCGGGCAGGGCCTCGCGCATCTCGGCCGGGGAGGCGCCCAGGGGCGCCGTCGCCGGGTCGCGATGGGCGACGTCGGCCGCGGCCACATCCAGCGACGCCTCCGGATGCGCCACGAGCCAGCGGCGCACATCCCCGTCCGTCAGGGAGCCGACGAGGAAGCCGTGGGAGTCCACCACGAACACGGTGCGCTCGCGGTTGTCGGTCATCTTCTGCAGGGCGGCCAGGAGCGAGTCCTCGGGGAAGACGAGGTAGGGGGTGAGCCTGCGTTCGATGATCACTGCGCGCCTCCGGGGGTGCGGTTCGGGCCGGTGGTGGGGGTCTCGGCGGTGCGCGGGGCACCGAGGTCGGAGCGGTGCCGGAGCACCTTGTGGACCGCCAGGTACTGGTCCATCTGCTGCTCGGCCAGGGCGAAGTCCAGCTCGGTGTCGATGTCCACGCCCTCGAGGTCGTCGAGCTCCAGCAGGCCGATCCGGCCGCCGAGCCGGTTGTGCAGCCGGTCATAGACCCAGGGGCGCGTCACGTAGAGGGACCCGTTCTCGCGGAACCGCAGGTCGGCGCGCGACATGTCCTGCCGGCGCTTGCGCGCCGTGACGTCGAAGTCCGAGATCGGCTCCCCGTCGGGGTCCTCGGCGTGGCGCCACAGGAACGGGGACACCGGGACGACGCCGACCAGCGAGTCCACCCCCGTGTCCCGGAACTGCCGCACGGCGCGGTCCAGGGTGCCGGGCAAGCGCAGCGGGCTCGTGGCCTGGAGCAGCATCACGCCCTCGGGTTCGACGCCGGCCGCGCGCTCGGCCGCGAGCACGTGCTCGATCACGGGCTCGGTGGGGGTCGAGTCCTGGGCCAGGTGGGCCGGACGCAGGCCCGGCACGTCCGCGCCGTAGCGGAGGGCGACCTCGGCGATCTCGGCCGAGTCCGTGGAGACCACCACGTGCAGGTCCTCCTCCGCCTCGAGGGCGGCCTGGATGGTCCAGGCCACGAGCGGGTGGCCGCCCAGGAGGCGGATGTTCTTGCCGGGCAGCCCCCGGGACCCGCCGCGCACGGGGATGACGCACAGGATGCTCACGCGGACTCCTTCCAGACGTGCTCGGCGATCGCGGCCGCGGGGTCCGCGGTCGGCGAGGCCAGGGGCGAGGTGGGCTCCGGGGTGCGGCCGGGCCGCCACCGGGTCATGCCGTAGCGCCGCCAGAACCCCTCGAGCCAGGCGGGCGGGTCCGGGTGGACGGCCCACGCGGGTCTGCCGGCCTGCGCGGCCTCGAGGATCCCGGTGGAGAAGACGGCGGCCACGGGCCCGCGCGTGGCGACGAGGGGCGCCCCGGCGTCGTCGATCCGCACACCGGCCCTGCGCCAGGCCGCGTGCTGGCCGCGGGAGAGGCGGTCCCGCTCGGCCGGGTGGGGGCGGTAGGCGGCGCCGGTGGCCCGCACGTACTGTTCGGCGGCCGCGGCGAAGTCCCGGCGGGGCAGCTCGGCGCCGTGCAGCTGGCCGAGGAACACCCCGGGACCGTCGTCCCCGGCACCCGAGAGCGCGGGCGCGGTCCGGCGGGCCTGCTCCAGCAGCGCCGAGCCCACGGGGACGGACTCCACATCGGCGCGGCCCTGGGTCCACCAGTGCGCGTCGGTGCTCGTGAAGGCGTACAGGGTGGCGTCCTGCGGGACGGGCGGCGTGGACACGGCCAGCAGCCCGTGCTGGACGACGCCGACCCGCGCCCCCCGCTGCCGGGCCCAGCGCACGGCGGCGCGGCCCGAGGGCAGGTACTCCCCCGCCACCAGGACGCGGCGGAGCCCGGACAGGCGATCCGTCACGACGTCGGCGGTGGCGGCGTGCTCCCGGTGGCCCGCGGCCCCGGGCAGGGCGGGTGCGTCTCCGGCGGGCAGCACCCAGCCGACCCCGGTGGCGGCCTCCGGCCGCGCGGTCGCCAGGGCGGCCACGGGCGAGGCCAGCGCGGCCAGCTGCGTCGGGCCGAAGGACTCGAGGGCGACGAGGGTGTGCACGTCCCCCGGCGGCAGGAACAGGCGGGGGGCGCCGTCGCCGGTGGACCGGCGGCGTGCCAGGGCGCCGGCCACGCCGCGCACGGTCGAGCGTGCGGTGTCCGCGGCCCGCCGGGTCAGCGGCCACTGGGCGCGCTGCCACGCGTGCCAGCGCGGCAGGTCCTCGGAGCGCCAGAAGAGGGGCGCATCGGTCATGCCCACCACCCCTGGGCCATGGCCGCCCGGTGCGCGAACGTGTGCTCCGCGTGCGACCGACGGCGGCCGGCCTCCCGGATACGCGCTCCCCAGGCGGGGTCCGCGACGATCCGGCGGCCCAGCTCGATGAGGTGGTCCGCATCCTCGAAGACGAGCACCTCCTCGTCCGGGACGTAGAACTCGGCCACGTCGGCCCGATCGACGAGCTGGAGTCCGCCCATGCCGGGCACCTCGAAGGTCCGCATCGCGTGGCCGGCCTGCAGGCCGTGGATGTTGATGGCGCCCGCGGCGGCCGCCTGCACGGCGTACGCCTCCTCGAGGGGGATGTCCCGTTCGGCCGGCAGGTCCGGCCGGGTCAGCTCCCACGTGCGCAGGCGGTCCACCGGGTGGTGGCTCCACTGACGCCCGTAGGCGCGCACCGGCACCCCGGCCGCGGCCAGGCGGGTGAGCAGCTCCACGCGGTTCGGGTAGCGCGAGCCCACGAAGACCAGTTCGTCACGCCGCGGCACCTGGGGCAGTGCCATCGCCGGGTCGAAGCCGTTGGGCATGTAGTGGGCGTCCACGCCCTCGCCGGCCAGCAGCTCGGCCTCGGAGCGGGCGTAGCTGAGCACCGGCCCGACGGAGCGCAGGAACTCGATCGAGTAGTCGTGCCGCGCGAGGTCGTCGTACAGCCAGAGCATGCGGGGCAGGCCCGCATCGAGGATCTCGGACCAGAAGTCCTCGCCCAGCGAGTCCCCCTTGATGACGAGCACGCGGTCCGGCCGGGCCTCGCGCAGCGCGGCCACGGCCCGCCCCGTGTCCCAGGCGACCCGCGCGGCCGTGCGGTCCACGCCCGCCTTCTGCGGCAGCTCGAGCAGCCCCTTGTTCCGCAGCTTCATCCCGAGCGTGGCGTAGGCGTCGTAGCAGTGCACCGTGACGTCGAAACCCTGGGCCGCCCACGCCGCTGCGATGGAGCGGTGATAGCCGTGGAACGCCGGCGAGACGAGGAACAGCCGTTCCGGTGAGCGGCCGCCCCGCGCGTCGGGCGGGGCCGGCACGGTGTAGCCGGTGGCGCTCATCGGCGCTGTCCCTTCCAGACCAGCGCGTGCTCGTCCCGGAGCACGGCGCGGGCGTCCACGTCCACACCCCGGGCCTGCCGGAGCGCGTTCACGGCGAAGTTCGCCCCCGTCGCCGCGGTGAGCGCGGCCTTGAGGACCCGGGGGTGACCGAACTTCCGGGCGTAGCGGTACCGGGAGTCCACCAGCCAGCCACGTCGGCGCAGCGGATCCGAGGAGCCGTGCAGCCCGTGCGGCACACGGACGGCCGGGACCACGATCGACGGCACGCCGCGCTCGCGCAGGCGGCGCTGCAGGTCGACCTCCTCGGAGTTCATGAAGTACTCCTCGTCGAACCCGCCGACGGCGCGGACCTGCGCCATCGGCAGGAGCAGCACGGCGCCCATCACCCAGTCGACCGCCACGGGCGAGGCGGACCGGGCCGCCGCGACGTCGTGCCCCACGGCCTCGTGAAGCACGTCCAGGTGACGGAAGCGGGCCAGCGGAGTCAGCCACTCGACGGTCTGGTGCAGGACCGTGGGGAAGTGCCGGCCGGACCACTGCGGCGTGCCGTCCTCGTTGACGACCTGCGGGCTGACCACGGCCGGCTGATACGGAGCGGCAGCGGCCACCAGCGCGTCGATCTGCGCCCCCGTGATCTCGGCGTCCGAGTTGAGGACCAGGGCCAGCTCGGTGGTGACCGCGGCCAGGCCGGCGTTCACGTTCGCCCCGAAGCCGCCGTTGCGCTCGCGGCGCACCACGGTCAGACGCGGATCGTGCGCCTCGGGGTACGGGGTGGGCGAGGCGTCGTCCGAGACCACGACGGCGGCCAGCGCGTCCCCGGGATCGGCCAGCAGGCGGTCGACGAGGGCGAGGGTGGGGGCCGGATCGCCGTAGTGCGGGATCACCACGGTGACGGCCGCCGTGGTCGGCTGCGCTGCCATGCGGGCTCCTCCCTCGGCTCAGATGGAGGGCGCACCCAGCGCCCGAGAACCTGCGACGAGTATAGAGAGCGTCTGGCGAGGGCCCGTGCCGTCCGGCGGGGCGGCGCCATGGCCGCCCGCACGGCTCTCAGTACACTGACCGGACGGCCACGGGAGGGAAAGGGTGAGCCATGCCCGGCACCCAGGGGGAGGACGAAGCCATGCGCGAGACGACCGCGTTGCGCATCGGCGCCGGACTCGATGCTATGACGGTCAGCGGCCTCACGGGAGACGAGCGGGCGGAGGTGATCGAGTCCTGGGCCCGATGCGGTGTGGAGGCCGTGGAGTCGCCCGCCGACGCGGATGCGCACCGCGACGCCGGCGCCGCGCGTCCGTGGCTCCAGTGGCACGAGGACCTGGTGTTCCTGGCGACCTCACGGGCGATCGAATCCGCGCGCGGCACCCACCTGATGTTCCACGCGGCGTGCCTCGCCGCACCGGACACCGGGGCGGCGATCGTCCTGGTGGCGGCGTCCGGGACGGGCAAGACGACGGCCACGCGCCGGCTGGGACCCCATTTCGCCTACCTCACCGACGAGACGGCGATCATCGCACCAGACGGCCTGACCGTCACGCCCTACCCCAAACCGCTGTCCCTGCTGGGGTCACGAGGGGTGCGCCCGAAGACCCAGCGAGGCCCGGACGACCTCGGTCTCGGTCCGACCCTCCCCGACGCCCGGCTGGCCCGGATCGCCGTGCTGGACCGCGTGCGGGATCCGGCAGGCCCGGTGACGCCGCGAGCGGAGGCCATAGAACTCGTGGCCGCGCTCGCGGCGCTCGTCCCCCAGACCTCCTCCCTCTCCCTGCTCCCCCGCGGCCTCGTGACGCTCTGCCGTGCGCTCGACGCGGTCGGCGGCGCCCAACGCCTCGTCTACGCCGAAGCCGATGACCTGCGGGGCGTCGTCGACGGCCTGCTGGCGGCCCCGCCCACGCCCGTCACCCCCGCCTGGGAGGCACTCACCGAGGAAGAGCTCTCGGCCTCCGTCGGAGTGGCAACCCCGGGCGCGGTGTCCCGCTGCGCCGTCGACGACGGCATCCTGACCGACCACGGCCGCCTGGTCCTGCTCGCCTCGGACCGCCTGGTCGTGCTCGAAGGTCTGGGCCCGTCCGTCTGGCTCCTGCTGGACGAGCCGCGGACGGCCGCCGACGTGGTGGCCTGCCTCCGCACCGAAGGACCCGTGCCCGAGGACGCCGAGGCCCGGGTGCGGGAGGCGATGGACGCCCTGATCACCGCGCAGCTGGCCACGACCGGCTGAGCCGGCACGGGCGTTCGCTCCCTATGGGGTCTTCCGCAGGCGCCAGAGGAGATCAAATTTCGTCGACTGTGCCTTACGGAGCGCCCGGTAGCGCCACTCCTTCAGGAAGACACCCAAGCCGACGTGTGAGGCTTCCCTGTCATTCACAGCGCGCCATCCCACGTGGTCGTCGTCCTGGATGGACGACTCCCCCTCCCAGCCAGCGAGATTCGGGCGCACGGCAAGGACATCGATGCCCAGTTCGTCCCGATAGAACCCGTGGTAGTCGGCTACCCACCACGGCCTCCCCCCGAAGTCCTCGTCGAGCGCCCGTGTGATGAGACGCGCTGTTGCCCGGGTGACCATGTAGTACCCCGTGCCGGTCAAACCAGCGCCCCAGCGACCGAAGGTCACGACACCAAGGCGGGATGGGTGCCGAAGTCTGCGCGCAAGGAGCGAGAGTTGAACGAAGTGCTCGGACTGGCTCGCGACAGATCGATCGCGCCGCCCGCCCGGCCCGTAGGGATCAGCCAGGATGACGAGGGACGTCGTGGAAACATATGGTGCGATTCTTCGCACCACCGCTTCCGCATCCTCGGCAAACCGCGCGTCGTCTTCCGCGACAAGCAACAGATCACGGTCAGCTCCGGTCTCCTCGGCAAAACTTCGCATGACCCCCATGTGGCTTAGGGTGCAGCCGATCTCACCGGGACGCGGTTCACGCTGGAAAAAGTCCCGGAACCGCTCCACATCGAAACGCTCTGTCACCGAACCCGAACGATTGTCGATGGCGTCGAACACCTCAAAGTCCTCGCCCCCCGGCTGGGCTCGGAACCCGGACAGGCGCGTGCTGTCCGGCAAGGCGATGACGACACGACGGATGATGCGGGACCTCGGAGAGCGCGGCTTGACTGCCACTGATCGCTCACCCCTTTCCCTTCTCCTAGCCGTTGCGTATGCGCCGACCCGACGCCGCCACCACGATGTATCTCAGTGCCCGCCCCAGTGCGTGGGCGGCCAGACGGTCACGAAGACCTCGCCCACGATGTCCTCGCGGGTGACGAAGCGGGCGCAGTCCCCGGCCTGGTCGGCGGGGATGCCGCGGCACGCGATCACGGAGTCGGCCGAGTTCGAGCGGTGGTCGCCGAGCACGAGCATCGAGTCCTCCGGCACGGTGACCGGGCCGAAGCAGCGCGCGGACATCACCTCGGACTCGCAGTCCAGCTCGTCCCGGAGGAACGGCAGGTCGTTGTGGATGTACGGCTCGTCCAGGGGCTCCCCGTCCACCGTGACGGCGCCCTCGGCGGTGCAACACTCCACGGTCTGCCCCGCGGTGCCGACCACGCGCTTGACCAGCGCCTGCTCGTGCGAGCGGCCGATGCCGGTGAGGTCGCCGAACGTGCGGACGGCGTTCTCCACGGCCCCCTCCGACGACGTGGGGGTCGCCCAGTCCTCGTTCGCCGTGAAGACCACCACGTCCTGAGAGTCGGCCATCCCGTCCGGGTAGGCGGTGCGGTTGACCAGCATGCGGTCCCCCACCTCGAGGGTGTTCTCCATCGAGCCGGACGGCACCGAGTACACCTTCACCCACAGGGCCTGCACCACGGCGACGACCGCGAGGGCCACCACCACGTTCAGCAGCAGGGAGGCCCAGAACGGCAGGCGCGGACGGTGAGGCTGCGGCGCGGCCACCGCGCCGCCGTCTTCCCCGTGGGCCGGCTCGACGCGCTCGGCCATGGTCAGGCGACGCCGTCGAAGAGGCTGGTGACCGAGCCGTCCTCGAAGACCTCGCGGATCGCGCGGGCGATCAGCGGGGCGATCGAGAGCACCGTGAGGGTCTCGAAGCGCTTCTCCTCCGGGATGGGCAGGGTGTTGGTCACCACGACCTCACGGGCGCCGCACTCGCCGAGACGCTGGGCGGCCGGGTCCGAGAACACCGCGTGCGTGGCGGCGATGATGACGTCCTTGGCGCCGGCGTCCTTGAGGATCTGCACGGCGCCGGCGATGGTGCCGCCGGTGTCGATCATGTCGTCGATCAGCACGCAGACGCGGCCCTCGACGTCCCCGACCACGGTCTTGGACTCGGCCTTGTTCGGAACGGTGAGGTCCCGGCTCTTGTGCACGAAGCCCAGCGGCACGCCGCCCAGGCGGTCCGCCCACTGCTCCGCCACGCGCACGCGACCGGTGTCCGGGGAGACGACCGTGACCTCCTCGCCCGCCACACTGGAGCGGATGTGGTCCGCCAGCAGCGGGATGGCGAACAGGTGGTCCACCGGGCCGTCGAAGAAGCCCTGGATCTGGGCGGTGTGCAGGTCCACGCTCATCACGCGGGAGGCGCCGGCGGTCTTGTACAGGTCCGCCACGAGACGGGCCGAGATCGGCTCGCGGCCGCGGCCCTTCTTGTCCTGGCGGGCGTACGGGTAGAACGGCGAGACCACCGTGATGCGGCGGGCGGAGGCGCGCTTCATGGAGTCCACCATGATCAGCTGCTCCATGAGGTGGTTGTTCAGCGGCGCCGGGTGCGACTGGATGATGAACACGTCCTTGCCGCGCACCGACTCGCCCGAGCGCACGTAGATCTCGCCGTTGGCGAAGTCGTAGGCGCTCATGGGGAGCAGCTCGGTGCCCAGCTCCTCGGCGATCTCCTGCGCGAGCTCGGGGTGGGCGCGGCCCGTGGCCAGCACCAGTCGCTTGTCTTCGCTGCGGCTCAGCTCCGTCATGACGTCCTCATCATCCTTCGTGGTCTCGCGTTCCAGGGCCGACGGCGTCCGGCGTCGGTGTCGGCCGCCCGGGGCGGCCCGGTCCTCGCACCCATCCTAGGGCGCGAGGGATCAGCCCTGCGTGTCGGGCAGGCAGGGCCGCCGAAGAGGGCTGGCCATCACCACCCCCGACACAGAATTCCACTTCCAGGTTGTCAACCGGCTTCCTTCCTGCCAGACTGGAGACGCGTCAATGACGCAGTAGTCGTGCACAGGCACTGCGAGTCCTACGGCCACCCTCGAGTGGCCGTAGTTGTATGTACGACATGGTGCACATGTGTTTTGTCGACGAAGCGGGCGATGCAGCAGCCTATGGGCCCGCCATACCCGACGCTCCGCCCGCGTTCGTACTGGTCGGGATGACCGTCCCACAGCCGTCCGCAAAGGATCTGACCTGGGGCTTCCGTCAGCTGAAGAAGGAATTCGAGCCGGCGCTTCGACACGTCGCCTTGAGTGACCTCGTCCGTCACGAACTCAAAGGGGCGACCCTCCGCAAGGACATCCGTACGCAGAACCGGAACGGGCGCCGCCGCTCCCTGGGCATCCTCGACAAGACGCTTCGGCTCCTCGAGGACAACAACTGCGTACTGTCAGGGAAGATCGTGATCAAGGAGCCGGAGCTCGCAGTCCAAGACCGGGCGGTCTATGCGAAGGCCGTCCAGTACCTCGCTACAACGCTCGAGGCGGGACTCCAGGCCGCGAATGAACCTGGGCTGCTGATCCTGGACTCACGGACCAAAGTGAAGAACGAAGGCAACGTCCACTCCATCACGACCCAGCGCTTCCGCACGGGCGGAGACGCCTATCCGCACCTGCTCGAGGCGCCGGTTTTCGGGCACAGTGACACCCACGTCCCGCTTCAGATCGTGGACATCGTGGCCAGCGCGCTGGTCTTTCCCATCGCATGCTCAGTGTATTGCCCCACATTGACGTGGTCTCGGCATCTGGCCGGCGCAGAACACTACGACGCGTTGCGCGAGACCTTCGGCCCACGTCTCCAGGCACTGGAGTATCGGTACATCGGGCCCGACGGCCGACGCGTGGGCGGCGTCCACGTGGAAGATCGGCTGGCGCAGCAGCCTACCCACCACTTCTTCCAGGGCGGTCGGGCATGAGCCTGCCGGGTGATGTCCGTCGCCCGGGGCGGGCGTTTCAGGCGTCGGCCGCCCCGGCCGCCTCAGCGGCCTGCGCGGACGTGCTGCCGGGGCGCTTGGCGGGCACCCAGCCCTCGATGGTGCGCTGCGCCACGGCGTTCAGCGCCAGGGCGCCGGCCGGGACGTCGTCGCGGACCACCGCGCCGGCACCGGTGTAGGCGCCGTCGCCCACCGAGACCGGGGCCGTGAACACCGTGTTCGAGCCGGTGCGCACGTGCGCGCCGATCACGGTGCGGTGCTTGGCGACGCCGTCGTAGTTGGCGGTGATGTTGCCGCAGCCGATGTTGGTGTACTCGCCGATCTCGGCGTCCCCGGCGTAGCCCAGGTGGGAGAGCTTGGCACCGCGGCCCACGGTCACGTTCTTGGTCTCGTAGAACGCGCCGATCTTGCCGTCCTCCCCCAGCACCGTGCCCGGGCGCAGGTAGGTGAACGGGCCGACGGTCGCGCCCGCGCCGATCACGGCCTCCGTGGCGTCGGCGCGCTTCACCACGGCGCCCTCCCCCACCTGCGTGTCCGTGAGCGTGGAGTCCGGGCCGACGACGGCGCCCGTGGCCACCGACGTCGCCCCATGCAGCTGGGTGCCGGGCTTGAGCGTGACATCCGAGGCGAGGGAGACGGTGACGTCCACCCACGTGGAGGACGGGTCGACGACCGTGACGCCCTCCTTCATCCAGCCGCGCAGCACGCGGTCGTTGAGCTGGCGGCCCAGGTCGGAGAGCTGCCGCCGGTCGTTGGCGCCCTCGACCTCCCACACGTCGTCCGTGCCCACCGAGGCGACGCGGCCACCCTCGGCGCGGGCCAGGCCGAGCACGTCCGTGAGGTACTTCTCACCCTGCACGTTGTCCGTGGAGATCTCCGGCAGGGTGCGGCGCAGCAGGGCGGCGTCGAAGGCGTAGATGCCGGAGTTGACCTCGCGGATCGCCACGAAGGAGTCGTCCCCCGTGGACTCGGCGTGGGCGAGGGCGTCCTTGTGCTCCATGATCCGCTCCACGAGGCCCTCGGCGTCGCGGACGATGCGGCCGTAGCCCGTGGCGTCCTCGAGGGTGGCGGTGAGCACGGTGACGGCGTTGCCGTCCGATTCGTGGTCCGCGACGAGCCGGGCGAGGGTCTCCGGGGTCAGCAGCGGGACGTCACCGTAGGTCACCACGACGGTGCCCTCGAGGTCCGCGGGCAGGGCGGCCAGGCCCAGCTCGACGGCGCGGCCGGTGCCCGGCACGTCGTCCTGGTCGGCGATCGCCAGCGCGTCGATGCCCAGCTGGGCCGCCACCGTCTCGAGGTGCTCGGCCACGCGGGCCCGCTCGTGTCGGACCACGGCCACGAGGTGCTCCGGCGCGAGCGACCACGCCGCCGCGAGCGCGTGGCCCACGAGGGAGCGCCCCCCGATCGCATGCATGATCTTCGGCGTCGTCGACTTCATGCGGGTGCCCTGGCCCGCGGCCAGGACGATCACGGCGGAGGGACGGGCGGACGGCTGGGACATGGGGGCTCCTGCACCGGTGGGGGTCAGAGGACGGGTGTTCCGCCCCTAGGATTCGAACCTAGACCGCACGGCTCCAAAGGCCGGCGTGCTGCCATTACACCAGGGCGGAGCGCCGAGCCCCAGGGGGCGGCGACGACGGCCCATTCTTCCACACAGGTCGCGCGTATCCAGGGTCAATAGGCACCGTCGGCGGCGACCACGGCCTTGACGGTCCGCCCCAGGATCACGAGGTCGCCCAGGATGGACCAGTTCTCCACGTAGTAGAGGTCCAGGCGGACCGCCTCCTCCCACGGGAGGTCGGACCGGCCGGAGACCTGCCAGAGGCCCGTGATGCCGGGCTGCACCAGGAAGCGGCGGTGCACGTACTGCTCGTAGGCCTCGACCTCGTGCGGCAGGTGGGGCCGCGGGCCCACGAGGGACATGTCCCCCCGCAGCACGTTCACGAGCTGGGGCAGCTCGTCGATGCTGGTGCGGCGGATGAGCTTGCCGACCTTCGTGATGCGCGGGTCGTCCTTCATCTTGAACAGCACGTCCGCATCCCCGCCGTCCGAGACGAGCCGCTGCCGGATCTCCTCGGCGTCCACCACCATGGAGCGGAACTTGAGCATGGTGAACGGCCTGCCGCCGAGACCGATGCGCTCCTGCCGGAACAGCACCGGCCCGCCGTCCGTGGCCTTGACCGCGATCGCGACGGCGATCAGCAGCGGCGAGATGGCAATCAGGCCCAGACCCGACGCGACGACGTCGAACGCCCGCTTGACGAACGCCTTGCCCTCGGAGAGGCGCGGGGTGGAGAGGTGGATGAGCGGCAGACCCGCGAGGGGCTGCGTGTGGAGGCGGGGTCCGGCGACGTCCACGAGGGCGGGCGCCATGATCAGGGAGACGCCGCGCTCCTGCAGCTCCCAGCCCAGTCGGCGGACGTCTCCGGGGACGAACGGGTGGCCCGAGGTGATCACCACGGCTTCGACGTCGCGCTCCTCCACGAGGGCGACCACGTCCTCCACGGTGTCCAGGTCCGTGGAGACCGGTATCGGGAGGTAGTCCTCCCGCCGGGCCTTGTATCCGACGAGAGCCGCCGCCACGGGGGCGTAGCCGGCGCCGGCCTCGGAGTCGAGGGTCTGGAAGATGTGCCGGACGGCCTTCGGGCCGCCGACGAGCAGGAGCCGCCGCCGGAACCTGCCGCGGTGTCGCTGCCGCGCCACCCACCCGCGCACGAGGAACCGGCCCAGCAGGAGCAGGAGGACACCCAGCGGCAGAGCCAGGCCCACGTAGCCGCGCGCCACGTCGAGACCTGCCGCATAGGCGAGGATCGCGAAGGTGCCGAAGAGATAGAGAGTGCCCTGCAGGACCCGCTTGTACTCCTCGCTGCCCGCCCCCAGGATCCGGATGTCCCGCGACCCCTGGATGCTCAGCGCGAGCACCCACGCCGCGCTCAGCGTGAGGCTGATGGTGCCGTAGTCGATGAGTTCGGCGCCGGGGAGGGTGATGCTTCGCGAGGCGCCGAAGCGGAGCTGGGCCGAGACGAAGGTGGCGAGCAGCACCGCGACGAGGTCCACGATGAGGACGAGCAGCGGGAGGCCCCGCTCCCAAGGCCGGCCCAGGACACGGCCGCGGGCGGTCGAGCCCATGCGGAGCGCGGTCGACTCATCACCGGGACTCCCGATCACGCTCTGCTCCTCCGTCCTGACGCGGGGGACGGTCCACGTCATGTGGGTCGGGCATGGTGCTGTGCCCCGGCCCCCGATTGTAGGCCGGAAACAGCCTTCAGCTGTGCCACCTGCCACACTCTCCTGTGCGCGCCCGCCGGTCAGTCCCCTTCGGCGAGTTCAGCGGCCTGCAGCCACTCCTCCTCCAGGACGTCCAGCTGCGCGTCGAGGTCCTTCAGGTCGGCGGAGGCCGCGGTGAGGGCGTCGAAGTCCTGCGCCTGCCCCAGCTCGGCCATCCGCGCCTCGAGGCCGGACCTGCGGTCCCGGAGCCGGGTCATCTGCTTCTCGAGCCGGGCCATCTCCTTGCGGGCCAGCCGACGCTCCGCCTCGGTGGGTCCGGTGTCCTCCTCCGGCCCGCCCATGCCCGCGCACGTCCCGACGACGTCGTTGCGGCCTCGGGCCGCGCCGGCTCCCCGGGCCGGGCCGCCGGCCTCGTCCATCGCGGCGCGCAGCTCGAGGTACTGGTCCACCCCGCCGGGCAGGCCGCGGACCTTGCCGTCCCCGAGCAGGGCGACCTGGTGGTCGGTGACGCGCTCGAGCAGGTAACGGTCATGGGAGACCACCACGAGGGTCCCCGGCCACCCGTCCAGCACGTCCTCGACGGCGGCCAGGGTGTCCGTGTCCAGGTCGTTGGTCGGCTCGTCGAGCATGAGGACGTTGGGCTCGCCCACGAGCAGGCGCAGCAGCTGCAGGCGCCGGCGCTCGCCGCCCGAGAGCTCGGAGACCTGAGTCCACTGCCGGGAGGTGCCGAAGCCGAGCATCTCGAGCAGCTGGCCGGAGGACATCTCGCGGTCACCGACCTGGAAGGACGAGCCTTCGCGGGCCATGACTTCGGCGACGCGCAGGTGGGCGACGTCGTCGAGCTCCTTCACGTCCTGGGTGAGGGTGGCCGAGACCACCGTCTTGCCGCGCTTCACGCGCCCGGAGTCCGGGACGATCCCGCCGTCGAGCAGGCGCAGCAGGGTCGACTTGCCCGCACCGTTGACGCCGACCACGCCGAGCCGCTCGCCGGGCGCCAGGCGCAGGGTGACGTCGTCGAGGATCGGCTTCTCCCCCAGCGTCAGGCTCACGTGCTCGAGGTCGAGGACGTCCTTCCCGAGCCGGGCCGTGGCCATCTTCGCCAGGGACACCGAGTCACGCGGGGCCGGGACGTCCTCGATGATGGCGTTGGCCGCCTCGATGCGGAACTTCGGCTTGGACGTGCGCGCCGGGGCGCCACGGCGCAGCCAGGCGAGCTCCTTCTTCACGAGCTGTTGACGCTTCTGCTCCGTCACCGCCGCCTGCCGGGAGCGCTCCGCTCGCGCGAGCACCCACGCCGCGTAGCCGCCGTCGAACGGGTCCACCGTGGCGTCGTGCACCTCCCACGTGCGCGTGCAGACCTCGTCGAGGAACCACCGGTCGTGGGTGACCACCACGAGGCCGCCGTCGGTGGGGCGCCAGCGCTGCGTCAGGTGGCGGGCGAGCCACGCGACGCCCTCGACGTCCAGGTGGTTGGTGGGCTCGTCGAGGAAGAGGACGTCGTCGTCCCCGGCGAGCAGACGGGCCAGGGCCACGCGACGGCGCTGGCCGCCGGAGAGGCCCCGCACGGACTGCTCGAGGTCGAAGCCGTCGAGGAGTCCGCCCAGGACGTCCCGGACCTTGGGGTCCGAGGCCCACACGTGGTCGTCCACGTCCCCGACCACGGCCTGACGCACGGTGTGCTCCGGGTCGAGCCGGTCCTGCTGGTCCAGCACGCCCACGCGGACGCCGCCGCGGCGGGTGACGCGGCCCGTGTCGGGTTCCTGGAGGCCGGCGAGGATGCGCATGAGCGTGGACTTGCCATCGCCGTTGCGGCCCACGAGTCCGATCCGGTCCCCCTCATCCACGCCGAGGGAGAGGCCCTCGAGGACGGTGCGGGTGCCGAAGGCGATGCCGATGTTCTCGGCGCCGAGCAGGTGGGCCATGGAGGAGGTGGTCCTTTCCGGACGGAGGAGGGGTGGTCGGGTGCGGCGGGGTGCGCCGCCGGGTGTCAGAGCACGTGGGCGCCGGGCACGGGGCCGTGGACGGGGAGGGCGCGCACGCCCGTGCGCTCCTCGATGGCCGAGGCCAGCCGCAGCGCGGAGGCCTCGTCCTGGGCCACGAAGAGCAGGGTGGGGCCGGAGCCGGAGACCATGCCGCGCAGCGCGCCCTCGTCCATACCGAGGTCGAGGACGTCCGAGAGCTCGGGGAACAGGACGACGGCCGGGGTCTGCAGGTCGTTGTCCATGGCGGTGGCGAGTTCGAGCGGGTCGGCCGCGGTGAGGGCCCGCAGGACGGCCTCGTTCACCTCCGGGCGCGTCGGCCCGTCGGGCAGGTGGCCCTCCCGGCGCAGCTCGTCCAGGGTCTGGAACACCACGGGGGTGGACAGCCCGGCGTCCGCCGGGACGAGGACGAGGTGCACCGGGGTGCGAGCCGCGACGGGGGTCAACTCCGCCCCGGTCCCGAGCCCGACGGCGGCGCCGCCCAGCACGCTGAAGGGCACGTCCGCGCCCAGCGGGGCGGCCAGCTCGGCGAGCTCGGCGCGGGTGTGCCCGGTCTCCCACAGGGCGCTGCACGCGAGCAGCGCGGCGGCCGCGTCGGCGGAGCCGCCGCCCATGCCGCCCGCGACCGGGACCTGCTTGGCGACCTCGAGGTGGACGCCGTGGGTGTCAGGATCGAGCCCGAGGGTGCGCCGCAGGTGCGCGGCGGCGCGGTGCGCGAGGTTGCGCTCGTCCCAGGGCACGTCCTGGGTGTCCACCAGACTGATGTGGCGGCCCGACGGGCCGACGGTGATCCTCCCGTCCGTGCGCGTGATCGCCGTGACGGTCTCCCGCAGGCTGACGGCCAGGTACACGGTGGCCACGGGGTGGTAGCCGTCCGCGCCGGGTGGTCCCACCCGCAGGGACAGGTTCACCTTGCCGGGGGCGCTGACCGTGACGTGCCGGGCCGTGGGGTCGAGGCCGAGGCCCTCCGTCGTCATGCGCCCACCTCCTCCGCCGCACGCCGCGGGCCGTGCTCGGCGATCCGCGCGAAGGCCGCGATGTCCAGGGCCTCACCGCGGGCGCGCGGGTCCACGCCGGCGGCCACCAGGGCGTCCTCCGCCGCCTGCGGCGACCCCGCCCAGGAGGCGAGCGCGGCGCGCAGGGTCTTGCGGCGCTGGGCGAAGGCGGCGTCCACCACGGCGAAGACCTCCCGGCGGGACGTGCTGCCCGCCGGCGGCTCGCGCCGGGTGAAGGCGACCAGCCCGGAGTGGATGCGCGGAGCCGGCCAGAACACCTGGGTGCCGATGGTGCCCGCCTTGCGCACGTCCGCGTACCACGCCGCCTTGGCGGACGGCACGCCGTAGACCTTGGAGCCGGGCCCGGCCGCGAGACGGTCCGCGACCTCCTCCTGCACCATCACCAGGCCGTGCCGCAGCCCCGGCAGGACCGCGAGCGCGTGCAGCAGCACGGGCACGGCCACGTTGTAGGGCAGGTTCGCCACGAGCGCGGTGGGGCCGCCGGCGGCGGCGGCGGGCCGGACCTCAGCCAGGGCCTGCTCGCTCAGCGTCATGGCGTCCGCGTGCAGCACGGCGAGGGCGTCCTCGGCCCCGGGGCGGAACTCGGCGGCGGTGAGCGGCAGGCGGGCGGCGGTGACCGGGTCGATCTCGACGGCGGTGACGGCGGCGGCCGCGTCCAGCAGGCCGAGGGTGAGCGAGCCCAGCCCGGGGCCGATCTCCAGCACGTGCTCGTCCGCGGCCACGTCCGCGGCCTGCACGATGCGTCGGATCGTGTTCGGGTCGATCACGAAGTTCTGGCCCCACTGCTTGGTGGGACGCAGGTCCAGCTCGGCGGCGATGCGCCGCACGTCCGCGGCGCTCAGCAGCGGGGCGGGGGCGGGGTGCGGGGAGGGCTGGACCATGCCCGCGAGTCTATCGGGGCGCCGGACGGGGTAGCCTGGACGCAGCGGCGCGGGCTCCGCTCAGGTGGAGAGGTCACCGAGCCGGACGAGCTCGCGGAACTCGGGGCTCGTCTCCTGCAGCCCGGCGAACGTGCCCTGGCCGATGATCCGCCCCTGGTCCATCAGCACGATCTGATCGCAGCGCTTGACCGTGGAGAGACGGTGGGCGACCACGATGACCGTGATCCGTCCGCGCAGCGACTCGATCACCTCGGTGACCCGGCGTTCCGTGAGGTTGTCGAGGGCCGACGTCGCCTCGTCGAGCACGAGGAGGCGGGGCCGCCGGAAGAGCGCGCGCGCGATGCCCAGGCGCTGGCGCTGGCCGCCGGAGACGCCCACGGCCCCTTCGCCGATCACGGTGTCCAGGCCGTCGGGGAGCTCGTCCAGCCACTGCCCCAGCTGGGCTTCGCGCAGCACGCGCTCCACCTCGGCCCGGTCCGCCGTCCCGGCGGCCTCGACGTCCAGGAGCACGTTGTGCAGCACCGTCCCGTTGACCACGGTGACGGACTGCGGGACGAACGCCACGTTGTCCCACCAGCCCCGCGGGTTGGCCTCGAGCTCCACCCCGTCCACGTAGACCCCACCGCACTGGGCGTGGTGGAAGCCGATGACCAGGTCCACCAGGGTGGTCTTGCCGGCACCGCTGCCGCCCACGAAGGCGTACGAGGAGCCGAAGGGGATGCGCAGGTCGATGTCGCGCAGGACCGGTTCGGCCTTGCCGGGGTAGGTGAAGGACGCGTCCCGCACCTCGATGGACTCCTCGAACGTGATGCGCTCGTAGGGCCGGTCCGCCGCGTGCAGGACCGGCTGCGCGGCGGCGAGTTCCGCCGTCGTGCGCTCGAAGGCCGGCCAGGAGGTGCGGATCTCGTTGGTGGTGGCCATGAGCGCGGCCATGGACGGCAGCACGCGGAAGCCGGCCATCGCGAGCAGGGCGAGCGAGCCGAACGCCTCCCCGCCGCGGCCCTGGATGAAGGCCACGGCCACGAGCGCCGCGATGGCGGCCACGAAGGCGACCTCGAGCACGTAGCGCGGCATCATCGTGAGGATCATCTTGAGCCGCGTGGCTTCCGCGCTCTCCGCGCGGGCGGCCCGGTACTCCTCCATGAAGGCCGAGTCGTTGCCGCGGATCTTCACGTCCTTGTAGTTCTCCAGGCCCTGCAGCGCCGCCGTGTTGGCCCGCTCCCCCGTGGTCACCAGGGTCCAGCCCAGACGCGAGGCCGGGCGGCGGATCACCATCTTGATCACCCAGGCGACGGCGAGGAAGTACAGGGCCATCCCGAGCCCCGTCAGAGGCATGGAGACGCCCACCACGACCGCCACCGCGACGAGCGTCACGGCCTCCGTGAGGAACGTGACGGACGCGTTCACCACGCCCGTGTAGGCCATGCTGGAGGTGCCGGTGACGTTGTTGACCAGGGTGCCCACGGTGCGCGTCAGGTGCAGGCCGTAGTCGGCCCGGAGGTAATAGCGCAGCAGCGTGGCGGACGTGCGGATGAGGTTCTGGTTGGTGAACCCCATGGTCCACCAGCGGAACGCGAGCACCAGGATCGCCTTGAGCAGGAAGGCCACCACGATCACGACGGCGAAGGCCACCGTCTGCTCCGGCACCGTCACGGCCCCGAACCGGGCCAGCAGCCCTTCGATCACCGGGGAGCCCAGCTCACCCGAGGTCAGCAGGCTGACCAGCGGGATGATCGAGGCGAGCGCCACCATCTCGAGGCCGGCCACGAGGACGGACCCGAGGACCACGAACACGAGGCGGATCCGCATGGGGCGGTCCACCAGGTACTGCGTTCCCTCGGGCAGCCGGGCTTTGAGGAGTCGGGTCAGCACGTCGCTCATCCTAGGGGCCGGGTCTGGATCGGCTTAGAACGCCCCGTACACCCGGGCGGTGTTCTCGCTCACCGCGCGGGCGAGGGCCGCCACGTCGTCTCCGCGCGTCTCCGCCATGCCCCGCAGTGTGACCGGGACCAGGTAGGGCGCGTTGGGGCGGCCCCGATGCGGATGCGGCGTGAGGAAGGGCGCGTCCGTCTCCACGAGCAGCAGCTCGGCCGGGGCGATCCGCAGCGCCTCGCGCAGCTCGTCGTTGGCCTTGAAGGTGACGGGGCCGGCGAAGGACATGTGCCAGCCGTGCTCGGCGCACGTGCGGGCCAGATCGGGGCCGCCGGAGAAGCAGTGGAACACCACGTGCGGGGGCAGCCCGCCGTCGGCCGCCTCCTCGAGCAGGATCCGGACGACGTCGTCGTGCGCGTCCCGGTCGTGGATCTGCAGGGCCGTGCCGAGTTCGCGGGCGAGTCGGATGTGCCGGCGGAAGGACTCCTGCTGCGCCGCGTGGCCGGCCTCGTCCTGCGTCCGGAAGTAGTCGAGGCCCGTCTCTCCCACCGCGCGCACGCGGGGGTGGCGGGCGAGCTCCGCGATCTGCGCGAACGCCTCCTCGAACTCGCCGCGCTCGGCCAGGCGGGCCGCGTCGTTGGGGTGCAGCGCCACGGCGCCGAGCAGGCGGGGCTCGGCCTCGATCGCCGCGATCGTGAACCGGGCCGAGGCGACGTCGCAGCCCACCTGGACCGCGCCGGTCACGCCCACGGCCTCCGCCGCGTCCATCGCCTGGTGGACGTCCACGCGGACCAGGCCGTCGCGGAAGTCGAGGTGCGTGTGGTTGTCCACGACGGGCACCGGCAGCGGCTCGGGTGCGGGCGGGTACTCGAGACGACGCTTGCGGCCCGACTTCTCCTCGCGGGCGTCCCGGCGCGGGCCGCCGCCGTCGTCGTCCGGCTGCTGGGCGGGGGCGCGGTAGGCGAGGGGGGTCTCGGATGTGTGGGCCATGCACCCCACTCTAGGGAGCCGGGCCCGGGCCCTTGATACGCCCCGGGGGCGGTGCCGGTGGCGTCCGAGACGAACACCACCCGACACCGCCCCCGGAGGACACGGCTCGACGCGAGGGTCAGGCCTTTGCGGCCGCCCACGGGTCGGCGATGCCGATGTACTGCACCGAGGTGTACTCCTCGATGCCCTCGGCGCCGCCCTCGCGGCCCAGGCCCGACTGCTTCACGCCGCCGAACGGCGCGGCCGGGTTGGAGATGACGCCCACGTTGTAGCCCATGAGGCCGAACTCGATGCTCTCGGCCACGCGGTACATCCGGGCCTGATCCTTCGTGAACACGTAGGAGGCGAGGCCGTACTCGGTGTCGTTGGCCATCTCGATGGCCTCCTCCTCGGAGGAGAAGGTCACGATCGGGGCCACCGGGCCGAAGATCTCCTGCTGGAGGATCGGGTTGCCCTTCTCCACCTTGATCGCGGTCGGCGCGTAGAAGTAGCCGTCGCCCTCGATCTTGTGGCCGCCGGTGAGCACCTCGCCGCCGGCCGCCACGGCGTCCTGGACGAGCTGGTCGATGTCGTCGCGCGCGCCCTCGTCCACGATCGGGCCGAGGGTGGACTCCGGGTCGGTGCCGCGCAGGGGCTTGAGCGCCTCGAGCTTGGCCACGAACTTCTGCGTGAACTCCTCGGCCACGTCCTCGTGCACGAGGAAGCGGTTGGCGGCGGTGCAGGCCTCACCCATGTTGCGCATCTTCGCGGCGAAGGCGCCCTCGACGGCGGCGTCCAGGTCAGCGTCCTCGAAGACGATGAGCGGGGCGTTGCCGCCGAGCTCCATCGAGGTGCGCAGCACGTTGTCCGCCGCGTCCTTCATGAGGCGCACACCGACCGGCGTGGAGCCGGTGAAGGACACCTTGCGCAGCCGCCGGTCCTGCAGGATCGGACCGGAGATCGACGAGGCGGAGGAGCCCGCCACGACGTTGAGCACGCCCTTGGGCAGGCCGGCCTCCTGCATCACCTGCGCGAACAGCTGGGTGGTCAGCGGGGTCAGCTTGGCGGCCTTGAGGACCATGGTGCAGCCGGCGGCGACGGCGGGGCCCACCTTGCGGGTGGCCATGGCCAGCGGGAAGTTCCACGGGGTGATCAGCAGGCACGGGCCCACCGGGCGATGGTGCACCTGCATGCGCAGGGTGCCCTCGGGCACGGTGAGGGTGCGGCCGTAGTGGCGGCCGGCCTCCTCGGAGAACCAGCGCAGGAAGCCGTTGCCGTACGTGACCTCGCCGCGGGCCTCGGCGAGCGGCTTGCCCATCTCGAGGGTCATCAGCAGCGCGAAGTCCTCGGCGCGCTCGTTGATCAGGTCGTAGGCGCGGCGCAGGATGTCGGCGCGCTCCTTGGCCGGGGTGCGGGCCCAGTCGGCCTGCGCGGCGCAGGCGGCGTCGAAGGCGGCCATGGCGTCGTCGGAGTTCGCGTCCTGCAGGCTCGCGATGACCTTGCCGGTGGCCGGGTCCTTCACGTCGAAGGTCTTGCCGGAGGAGGCATCGCGCCACTCGCCGTCGATCAGCAGGCCGGTGGGGACGGACTCCAGCAGCGCCTTCTCGCGCTCAGCGGTCACGGTCATGATGCACCTCTTTCGGGGTCGGTGGTCGGAGGCGGCACGCCCCGCGTCCCTCAGGGGAACGGGTGGACGGCCACGGGTATTCCGACGCCGTCCGGCGGCGGTCGGCAGCGGCTCCACGGCTGATCCTAGCTGTTGTGGGTCATGAGGTTCTTGCCACGGGGTACGGGCTGAGATGAGACGAGCGGGCCTCTCCCGCAGGATGGAAGTTCCTCAA